>CAYYWR010000008.1:0-15883 GCA_964474145.1 uncultured Syntrophomonadaceae bacterium | reverse complement strand
CTGCAAAGGAGGCATTTTTTGTTGAGGGGAAGGGTGGCCTTTGTTTAAAAAACAATTAATGGATGCCAGCAGTATAAAAAGAGCTTTAACCCGGATATCCCATGAGATTCTGGAGAAAAACAAGGGAACTCATAAGCTAGTTTTGGTAGGCATAAAAACCCGGGGTGTTCCCCTGGCTTACAGGATAGGAGAAAAAGTAAAGGACATTGAAGGGGTGGAAGTACCTGTAGGTATTCTGGATATAACCATGTACCGGGATGACCTGCAAGCTTCCAGGGACCAGTCAAAAGACAGTAGACAGAGTCACTTTCCTTTTCCTATAGAAGCCCAAAAAGTAGTACTGGTTGATGATGTACTTTACACCGGGAGAACCGCCCGGGCTGCCCTTGATGCTCTGATGGATAATGGGAGGCCCAGGCTTATTCAACTAGCCGTTCTTATTGACCGGGGACACAGAGAAATTCCCATACGGGCTGATTATGTGGGCAAAAATGTTCCTACCAGCCGCACAGAAGAAGTAGTCGTTAACCTTTTGGAAATAGATGGACATGATCAGGTAGATATAAAAAAACAAGAAAAGTAGCAGATTCTATCTTAAAGTAAAGCAAAAGAGCCTACCGGCTCTTTTTATTATGGGGATTTAAACAATAGAATTTTCATTATTTCTGTTCTATTTTGTTTACCTGTTTTTCATCGGCTGTTACGTATAGTGTTTTATGGTGGTCGTAAATTACCATGCCCGGTTTTCCTTGCCGGGGCTTTCTTACGTGCTTTATTTTTGTGTAGTCTACAGGGACATTGGAGGAGTTAGACCCTTTGCTGTGGTAAGCTGCCAGCAGCGCTGCCTCTTTCAGAGATTCCTCAGGAATGTTTTCTCCCCTAACTACCACATGGGAACCGGGAATGTCTTTTACGTGGAGCCAGAGGTCTTCTTTGGAAGCCATCTTTAAAGTAAGGTAATCATTTTGCTGGTTATTTTTACCCACTAATATTTCATAGCCATCGGAAGAGATATATTTTAGAGGCCTGGACTCTGTTTCTTTTGTTTTAACTTCAGGCTTTTTACGGGGCTTTTTTAAATAACCCTCCTGCACCAGTTCTTCTTTAATATCCCTTATATCCTCCCAGTTACCAACCTCCAGATTATATTTAACCCCTTCCAGGTAGTTTTATTCCTGCAGGTTTTTCTTCAGCTCTTTTTTTGTCAGGGGCAGAGACTTTTTTAGTTTGCGGTATCTTTTGAAGTACTTCCGGGCATTTTCCCCTGGAGATAACCGGGGGTCCAGGGGTACAGTTATATGTTCCTGTTCAGGGTGGTAGTAGTTTACCAGGCTTACTTTTTCCTGCCCCTTGTTAACCAGGTATAGCTGAGAAGTCAGTAGCTCTCCCCACAATTTGAGCTCTTCGCATTTTTTTGCTTTTTCTAATTTTATTTCCAGGCCCTTACGCTTATGCTTGACTTTTTTCAGCTCGTCACTTACTAGCTGGAGAAGGTTTTGTCTCAATTGTTTATATTTTTGTTGATGTATTTTTGTGCAAAAGAAAATATCCAGCATTTCGCTCACTTCTGTGCAGCCTATTCTTAATGTTTCCGGGTAGCCAGTCAATTCCAGGGAGGTAAAATCTTTATAGTATTTTTTTTCATCTGTCAAGATTTCTGGAGACCAGAGCCCCTTCTTTATGGTTTCCTTCACTGCCTGCAGTATGTCTGCTAATCGACCTGTTTCTTCGGGAGTCATTTCCTCTACTTTTCCCCGGGGATCAAGGGTGGCGCGAAAACCTATTTCTTCCGCCAGTAAAGGGTCCAGGCCATTATAGGTGGAAATCAGGGCTTTTGAAATTGTTTGGTTCGCTTTCGAAGTTAGGGTTTCCATTAGTTCACCGGGGCGTATTGTTTTCGATTCTGTTAAGTTTATTTTTTCTCCATAAGGTGGTGGACAATAAGATTTGCCCGGTAAAACAGTTCGGTGGCGGCTTACTGCTTCGGTTACAGTTTTGATGCTGCCCAAAATAACTTCCTCCTGATCCAGGAGAATGATATTGCTGTGTTTTCCCATTATTTCAACCACCAGTTTTTTTTCCTCAACCAGGTCAAACTCATCCCTGGTGCGTATTGTTAGTTGCAATATGCGATCCAGACCTTTCTGTTCAATTTTAATAATTCTGCCCCCTGAAAGGTGTTTTCTAAGAAGCATGCAAAAGGTAGGAGGAGAAAAGGGATTTTCCTTTTCTTCCTTTGAAAGATGAATGCGGGAATGCACCGGGTGGGCAGAGACTAAGAGGCGGTAGTTAATATTCCGGTAAACCAGAAAATTAATTTCAAACTTTTCCGGCTGGTAGATTTTTTCTATGCGACCTTCCCGTATTTTATTGTTTAATTCTTGAGTAGCAGAGGACAGGACTATACCACTAAAAGCCATTACTATACTTCCCTTCGGTTTAAAATACTTGCATAACAAATAATATAACATGTAGCACCAATCTTCAAGGTTAAAGAGAAGTCTATAGGGAAAATAAAAAGTAGATGTTTCAGGGAAGGAAATAGTGAGTCGTTGTCGAATATGAATAGTGGCATGAAAGGTATTTCCCTTTAATGCTGGTTTTTAAACAATAAGGAGGGGTTTTATGGTTTTTAAAGACCTGCAGGAATTTATTGCTTTTATAGAAAAAAAAGGACAGCTGCACAGAGTTACGACAGAGGTAGACCCAGAACTGGAAATAACAGAAATAACGGACCGGGTATCAAAAAAATTCGGTCCGGCTTTATTGTTTGAAAACGTAAAAGGTTCTGAGTTCCCTTTAGTTATAAATACATTTGGGACTTACCAGAGGATGAGCATGTCCCTGGGGGTGGAAAGCCTGGATGATATAGCCCGGGAAATAAATTCTATAGTGGAAGTATTTTCTGCTAAAAAAATAATGGATAAATTAAAGACTTTACCTGTTTTATCCCAGGTGGCAGGGTATCCGCCAAAGAAGGTAAAAAAAGGCCCCTGTCAGGAGGTAGTCATGGAGCCGGACCTGGGCAAACTTCCAATTCCTAAATGCTGGCCCCAGGACGGGGGCAAATATATTACCTTGCCCCTGGTGTTTACTAAAGACCCGGAAACTCAGGAGCGCAATGTGGGCATGTACCGGCTGCAGGTTTATGACCACAAAACAACAGGGATGCACTGGCACCTGCATAAAGACGGAGCCAGCAATTTTTCCAGGTATAAGAGGCGGGGAGAAAAGATGGAGGTGGCAGTAGCACTGGGAGGAGACCCGGCAACCATTTATGCTTCTACGGCCCCCCTTCCTAAAAACTTATATGAGCTGTTGTTCGCCGGATTCCTGAGGAAATCTCCCGTGGAAGAAGTTAAATGTAAAACAGTAGACCTGTATGTGCCGGCCCATGCAGAGTTCATTTTGGAAGGGTATGTAGACCCCCGGGAAGATTTCAAGGTAGAAGGTCCCTTTGGTGACCATACCGGCTATTATTCCCTGGCTGACAAGTATCCTGTATTTCATATCACATGTATAACCCATAAAAAAAATGCTGTTTATCCGGCTACAGTAGTTGGTAAGCCTCCCATGGAGGACTGCTACCTGGCCAAGGCCACGGAAAGAATATTTTTACCCTTACTAAAAATGCTTATACCTGAAGTTTTAGACATTAACCTGCCTTTAGAAGGTGTTTTTCATAATTGTGCCATAGTTTCTATAAAAAAGACCTATCCGGGACAGGCCCGTAAAGTAATAAATGCCCTTTGGGGATTAGGCCAGATGATGTTTACAAAAGTAATTATTGTAGTGGATGAGAATGTAGATCCCCAGGATCTGTCCGCTGTATTCTGGAAGGTATTTAATAATGTGGATCCCAAAAGAGACCTTATGATTGTAGATGGACCCCTGGACGCCCTGGATCATGCATCACCTTTACCCAATTATGGGGCCAAGATGGGCATAGATGCCACAATAAAAGGTCCTTCTGAGGGACATTTCAGGGAGTGGCCCGATGAGATAGAAATGAGCCCGGAAATAAAAGAGCTTGTAGACAGGAAGTGGAAGGAGTATGGTCTGGAATAAATTAAAAACCTATGGTGAAGTAGTAATGTTCAGGCACACCCTGTTTTCTCTACCCTTTGCTTTTATGGGGGCTTTTATGGCTGCCGGAGGTTGGCCCCCTTTTAAAAATTTATTCTGGATACTGGTAGCCATGGCAGGTGCCCGGAATGCTGCCAATGCTTTGAACAGACTAATTGACTGGAAGATTGATGCAAAAAATCCCCGAACAGCCTCCCGACATTTGCCCCGGGGGGAGGTTAAGCCGGGGGAAATACTGCTGTTAAGTATAGTGGGGCTTGTCCTTTTAGTCATATCTGCTTTTCAGCTAAACCAGCTTTGTGTAAAGCTCCTACCCCTGGCCATTATTATTCTGGTTGGGTATTCTTATACCAAGCGCTTTACCTGGGCATGTCATCTCGTTCTGGGTCTGGCAGTTGGGCTTGCTCCTTTTGGGGCATGGATAGCCGTAACAGGAGAACTGGCATTGACTCCTTTTATCTTGACCATGGTTGTAACTTTATGGGTTGCTGGATTTGATATTATATATGCTACCCAGGACGTTGATTTTGACCGAAAGGAGAGGGTGCATGCTATTCCCGCCAGATTTGGCATAAGCGCTGCATTAAATATTGCAAAGTCTTTTCACCTTGTTACCATCCTCCTTTTGACTTTATTGCCTTTGTTTTTCCCTTTAGGCATTATATATTACCTGGGTGTTTTTACTGCCGCAGGCCTTTTATTGTACGAGCACAAAATAGTATCTCCAGATAATCTGGCCAGGGTAAAACTAGCATCTTACCATATAAACGAACTTATAGGTATAGTCGTCTTTTTTTTTACTATAGCAGACCTTTTTTTGTAACGGGTGCTTTAAAATAACTAAAACTGAAAGTGACCGGGCTATTATTAGATAACTTTTAGGGGAGATGTTTGCTAATGAAAAAGATAGTTGTGGGTATAACCGGGGCCAGCGGCATAGACTATGCCCGGAGCCTGGTAAAAGAGCTGTATAAAAAGGGACATATTATTTACTTAATCATTACCCAACCCGGTAAGCTGGTTATAGAAAAGGAACTGGACTTTAAGCTAAAGGGAGACCTTAATGAGCAGGAAAAGCAGCTGAAAGGATTTTTTGAGATATCCCTGAAGGAAGACAACCGCTTTTTTTTGATGGATAATAAAGATATAGCTGCTTCGGTAGCCAGTGGTTCATTTAAAATTGATGCCATGGTTGTAGTTCCCTGTTCCATGGCTACAGTTTCCGGTATAGCCCGGGGAAGCTCCCGGGACCTTTTGGAGAGGGCTGCTGATGTTGCTATTAAAGAGGGGCGCAAGCTTATTTTAGTTCCCAGGGAAACACCCTTGAGCAGGATCCATCTGCAAAATATGCTCAGTTTGAGTGAGGTGGGGGTTACCATATTACCGGCCATGCCTGCATTTTACCACAAACCCGGTAACATTGAAGACCTCTTGAACTTTATTGCGGGACGGGTGATGGAAAATCTGGGCATAGAACACGACTTATACAGTTCCTGGGGAGAGGTAAGAGATAAAACCAAAAAGGATAAAGATTTCAAATATAATATAGGCATTCTCCAGCTCACCTCCCATTTAGATGATTCAGTGGAGGGCTTTAAGGAAGGAATATCTTCTTTTAAGGAGGCAGAAATAAACTATGATTATCGGAATGTGGAGGGAAAGGTTCCTCTCCTGGCTGATGAAGCAGGAGAACTGGTCAGCCAGGGTGTTGATTTAATATTTGCCTGTACTACGCCGGCAGCCAGGGCAGGAGCAAGTGCAGGTGAGGGTCAGGGAATACCAGTAGTCTTTACCCCTGTTTTAGACCCTGTAAAAGCTGGACTGGTAGCCGGCTGGGAGAGCTCTGAAAACCATTTAACCGGGGTGAGCGGATTGATTCCATCGGAGCTTAAGCTTACTAGATTAAAGGAGATATATCCCTGGCTCAGAAAACTTTTTATCATTTATGAAAAAGAAAATCCCAACACAGCCATGGAGATGGATTATGTCCTGGCAGCTGCTGCTAAAATGGGTTTAAAAATAGAGGCAGTGGCTGTGGGGCGGGCCGGAGACATTGAAGGCTTAGCCAGGAAAAGACTTGGCTCTGGTGACGCTTTTTTTGTCCCCATAAGCCCCTTAGTCGAGCAAAATATTTCCCTTTTATTATCTGTGGCCAGGGAAAAGAAAGCTCCCGTGATGGTTCCTGATGAAGCAGGGGTAAGAAAGGGAGCTCTGCTGGGGCTATACGCCAGCCATTATGACCTGGGAGTAAGCGCAGGATATATGGCTGCAGAGATTCTTCAGGGGAGGGAACCTTCAGATATCCCTATAGGCCGACCCGGGTATCCCAGGCTTGCAATTAACTTGAACACAGCCAGGAGCCTGGGCTTAGATGTTTCAACCAGGCTGCTGGAACAGGCCGCCGCTATATACTAAAAAGCAGCTCTTAGAAGGAGGAGGTTTTATTGTGACATTAGAGTTATTGGCCCCCGCAGGTAAGTGGGATGTACTGGAGACGGTTATAGAGGCAGGAGCCGACGCAGTCTATATGGGCAGTAAAAAACATAATATGCGTATGTTTCGCCAGGATTTTAATTTTACCCGGGAAGAAATTGAAGATGCTGTTAAATATGCCCATAAAAGAGGAGTAAAAATATATATTACAGTTAATAATCTCCTTTTTGATGAAGAGCTGGAGGAATTAAAGGATTATTTAAAGTTTTTAAGCGGGGTTAAGCCGGATGCTATCATTCTTCAGGACATTGGCCTGGCCAGGCTTGTCAGGGACATGGGGATTGCTATTCCAATGCATTCCAGCGTGATGATGAATATCCACAGTGAACCAGCCATAAAGATGATGGATGAAATTGGAATTAGCAGGGTTATCCTTTCCCGGGAAATATCCCTGGCAGAAGCTAAGGGGCTTTATGAAAAAACTGGCATGGAGCTGGAGTACTTCATACATGGTGATATGTGTGTATGCCAGAGCGGTCAGTGCTATCACAGCGGTATGGTTTTTGGGGAAAGCAGCAACCGGGGCAGATGTAAAAAGCCCTGTCGCTGGACTTTTGGTCTGTGGGACCAGGGGGAGGAGAGGGTAGTAGCCCGTTCCCGGGAGAAGAAATATCCCCTGGCAGTTAAGGATATGTGTATGCTGCCCTTTATACCCGAGTTATACTATTCCGGGATTTGTTCTCTAAAAATAGAAGGAAGGATGAGGACAGCTGATTATCTCAAGGATATTGTGAGTGTCTACCGGAGGCAGCTGGACAGGTTTTACGATGACCCGGTGGGGTATAGCCTGGACCCGGAAGATTTTAAGGACCTGCATGAAAAGAGAATCAGGGATTACAGCACCCTTTTTGCCTTTAAGAATCCCGGACCTTCTTCTATAGGTTACAGTGGAAAAAGAGAGCCACGCTTTTTTAGCTCTGCTGTCAGGGAAAAAGAAATTAAAGACGAAGATATAAGGGGACAGGTTTTTGAAGATAAGCTTATACGGGGTAAAAATCAAGACAAAAAGGAAGCACGTAAGAAATTCATTTCTCCCAGGCTGGCGGTTAGAGTCGGCAATATAAAGGGCATGATAGAAGCGGTAAAAGGTGGGGCAGATCTGGTTTATGTGGGTGGTGAATCCTTTAGTAGTTCCGGGGGGAGATGGACCAGCGCAGATCTTCATTATGGAATTAATTACTGCGGGGAGGCAGGTATTGATGTGGTTGTCACCACCCCTAGAATTACCCAGGGCAGGGAGGTAGATAAAACAAGGTGCCTCCTGGAGCAGCTGGAAGAGCTGAAGCCTTCAGGGATAATGGCTGCCAATCCCGGCACCTTTTACCAGGCCAGCAGGTATAGCAGCTTGCCCCTTTATGGTGACTACTCCCTTAACATTATTAATAGCTTTGGGGCAGAATTATTAAAGAATCTGGGGGTTAAACAGCTAACAGTTCAACCGGAAGTCCGGTTTGAACACGCTGTGTCTCTTGTGCAAAAGTCATCTATACCTTATGAGTTCTTAGCCCATGGACCTTTAACGGCCATGATTATGGACCACTGTTTGCCGGCAGCCCTTCTCCAGGAAAGCACCCGGGAGGATGTATGTAATTATTACTGTCGGGAAAGAAGACTTTCTCTCCTGGACGAAAGGGGGCAGCAGCACAAAATAGAAGTGGATGAAGATTGCCGCAATCATGTTTTCCTGGCCAATGAGCTGGCCCTCTTACCTTTTTTGAAGGTTTTCATAAAAATTGGGGCTGCCAGTTTTCGCCTGGACTTGAGAACCTATCCCCCGGAAAAAGTTGGTCCTGTAACTGCCCTGTACCGCAAACAGGTTTCTTTAATTTCCCAAAACCCTGAAGGTTACAGATTTGATCTGAAGGACTGGAGAAAGCTTAAAAAACTTCACAATGGCCCCTACGGATTCGGAGGCTATCTAAAGGGAGTTAAGCCCAGAAAAAGTAAAGAGAAAGATAAAGATAAAGAAAGAATCAAAGGGAGGAAAAAGACTTTTTTAGCAAGCAGGATATAATTCTTGAGATTTTAAAAGAAGGAGGAATTATCTTTGCAGGACAAATATATCGGCCCGGAAAAAATAATAGAAAAGAAGCGGGAGTATATGATTCCCTGTGTATACCATTTTTACCAGGAGCCCATGCAGATAGTAAAGGGGGAGGGGAAGTATCTCTTTGACCATATGGGAAAAGAGTACCTGGACTTCTTTGCCGGGGTTTCTGTAGTGGGGGCAGGTCACTGCCACCCTGAGATAACGGAGGAGGTCTGTCGGCAGGTAAAAACCCTTCAGCATACAACAACCATATACCTGACCCAGCCTATTGTTGACCTGGCGCAGAAACTGGCTCAGGTAACTCCTGGAAAGTTAAAAAAGAGTTTCTTTTGCAGTAGCGGGACAGAAGCCAATGAAGGGGCAGCCCTTTTGGCCAAGCTTTATACGGGTAACTCGGAGTTTATTAGTTTGAGGGGCGGTCTTCACGGCCGGACGTACCTTACCATGAGCTTGACAGGTTTGGCTTTCTGGAGGACGGACCCCCACCCGGTGGGAGGAATAAGCTTTGCTCCCAATGCATATTGTTACCGCTGTCCCTACGAAGGGACTTATCCCGGCTGTGACCTGGCCTGTGCCAGGGAGGTGGAAAAAATAATACAGACCAGTACTTCAGGTAACGTGGCAGCTTTTATAGCTGAGCCCATACAGGGGAACGGCGGGATTATTACTCCTCCCCCGGATTACTTTAAGGAAGTTAAGGGTATTTTAGACCGCTATGGAATTTTATTGATCGTGGATGAAATTCAAACTGGTTTTGGCCGGACGGGAAAAATGTTTGCCATTGAAAATTATGGAGTAGATCCCCAGATAATGACTGTGGCCAAGGCCCTGGCTAACGGGATCCCTGTGGGGGCTTTTATTGCCGAAAGCCATGTAGCAGATTGTTATACCCGCCCTGGAGCTTCTACCCTGGGAGGAAATCCCGTTACTGCGACAGCTTCTCTGGCGACCCTGGAGGTTATTGAAAAGGAAAGGCTGGTGGAAAATGCAGGGGAGGCAGGTGCTTACTTTAAGGAAAAGCTTCTGGAGTTAAAGGACAAGTACCCTGCAATAGGAGATGTCCGGGGAATGGGGCTGATGTTAGGAGCCGAATTGGTAAGGGAAGGAAAAGAACCGGCTGTTGAGGAAACAGATAAGGTGCTGGAACATCTTAAAAATGCCGGTATCATTATAGGTAAAAACGGTCCAAACCGTAACGTTCTGGCCTTCCAACCACCTCTAATAATAAGTAAAAATGATGTTGACCAGGTGGTTGAAGAACTGGATAGAGCCCTGAATGAGATATAAAAAGAACTGTGCTGGATAAAAATATCTATCTGCAAAATAAATATCTGTAACAGGTTATTAGCCAATGGCCGACGAAGCAAGGCCTTGAAGGCTGTTCTGCATGGAAGCAGGTTATGGAGACCTGAGCAGATCTAATATAAGAAAGGAAGCAGAATATGAAAAAAATGTTTAAGCATAGAAGTGTAGAATCACAATTTATACTATTAACTTGTCTGGTTTTAATGTTACTGTTTGTTGTTACGGGGTGTAATGATGAAACACTGGACCAGGAGAAAAGCCCTTTACGCTTTGGTCTATTGCCCGACGTAACCTGTCTGCCCATGGTAGTTGCAGAAAAAGAGGGGATTTTTGAGGAGCTTGGTCTGGAGGTAGACCTGGTATATTTCAGCAAGGCCATGGAAAGGGATCAGGCTATACAGGCGGGACAAATTGATGGTGCTATTTCAGATGTAGTAGCCGTAGGGTTTTTCCAGGACAGCGGTTTTGATGTTAAGATTACCTCTTTAAACGAAGGAAACTTTGCTATTATTGCTTCTCCAGATTCAGGTATAAACTCGGTTAATGATTTGAAAGGAAAGACGATAGGGCTTTCCAAAAATACTATTATTGAGTTTATGGTAGACGAGATACTGGCCAATTACGGTTTAACTCCCGAAGATGTAAATAAGGAAGCCATTGCGGCTATACCTTTACGCAGGGAAATGCTCTTGCAGAATCAAGTTGATGCAATTTCTATACCAGAGCCTTTGGGGACTTTAACTGTGGAGCAGGGAGCGGTAATGGTAACTGAAAGTGATGAAGAGGGACTGATTCCTTCGGTAATTATTTTTACAGAGGAAACCATAGAGGAAAATAAGGAGTCCATTAACAAATTTTATCAGGCTTACCGGGAGGCTGCCCATCTGATAAATCCCGACCCTTCAGTTTATAACAATCTGCTTTTAGAAAAATTGAGATTTCCAGAAGAGATTATTGACACCTATAAAATTCCTTACTTTGAGGAACCCCTTCTCCCCGACCGGGAAGGCGTGGACAAATATTTAAGCTGGCTTGAGGGGAAAATTGATTTGGACCTTACCTATGAGGACTTAATTACCAGGGAATTTGTGGAGCAGTGAAAATGATTACGGTTAAGGACATGCTGGTAGAGTATCAAAATTTAAACCATACCCTGGTGGCTTTAAATGGGGTAGACCTGGAGGTAAAAAAAGGGGAAACCTGTGCAGTTATTGGTCCTTCCGGCTGTGGCAAAACTACTCTATTATACGCTTTGGCCGGTTTAGTACCTTATAATTCGGGTACAGTTCTGGTTAAAGGAGAGCCGGTTAAAGCCAAGCGTAAACAAACGGCCCTTATCCTGCAGGATTTTGGCCTGCTTCCCTGGAAAAATGTATGGGATAACACAGCCCTGGGGTTATCTATCCGGGGCTGTACCCGGGAGTACCGGGAGCAGAGAGTTAAGAGTATATTGCAACAGCTTGACCTGCTGAATTTTAAAAATTATTATCCCGGACAACTCAGCGGGGGCATGAGACAGAGAGTAGCCATAGCCAGGGCTTTAACCCTGGATCCCGACCTGCTGCTAATGGATGAACCTTTTTCTGCTTTAGATGCTATTACCCGGGAAGAACTGCAGGAGCTGTTGCTAAATATCTGGCATGAAAAGCCGGTTACTATACTTCTGGTAACCCACAGCATAGAAGAAGCCGTATACCTGGGACAGAGAATTGCAATTTTTTCTCCGGGACCTGGTGCAATAATATCCAATATCAGCAATCCCTATTTCGGAGACCCCCGGCTAAAGCGTCGACCAGAATTTTATAGAGTTTGCAGCAAAGTACGTTCCCTGTTGGAGGATGGAAGAGCCCATGAACTTAAAGAGAATAAACTTTAAAATAGCATCAGATTTAATACTGGCTTTTCTTTTTCTTTTATTGTTATGGACCCTATTGTCTTTTATTATAAACAAACCGGTTCTGCCTGCACCCTGGTTGGCCATGGGTACCTTTTTTGAAATATTTGCTTCTGATTTACTGCCCCATCTTTTACAGAGCACCTTCAGGGTTTTGTCCAGCCTGGTAATTGCTTTATTCCTGGGAACTCTAACGGGGATGCTTATAGGTCGCTGGAAAAAAATAGATAGCTGGGCTTCTCCTGTTATCTATTTAACCTATCCTGTACCAAAAATAGCTTTGCTTCCTGTATTGATGGGCATATTGGGTATTGGTGAAGCATCAAAAATATTTTTAATAAGCCTTATTATTTTTTTCCAGATACTGGTAACAACCAGGGATGCGGTAAGGGATATTAATAAGCAGATTGTTTGTTCCGTTGTTTCCCTGGGGGCAAGTGAATGGGATCTTTTCAGGCATGTATTTATTCCCGCAAGCTTGCCAAAAATTTTTACTTCCCTGCGTATAAGCCTGGGTACGGCTATGGCAGTATTATTTTTAACAGAAACTTTTGCTACCGTGCGGGGGATAGGATATTTCATACTGGATGCCTCCATGCGGGGAAGATATCAGGAAGTGTTTGCAGGAATCATAGCCATGAGTATTTTGGGACTGGCACTTTTTATAGTGGTAGATTTACTGGAGAGAAAAATCTGCCCCTGGCAGTATGTTTAGTTTTTTTATATATGGCTTTCTGCTTCGGGCAGAAAGCTTTTTAAGGTTATTTTTTGCCCTCCTTTAGAATATGTATTATTGAGAATACTTAAAGGAGGGGGAAAATGAAAAAGAAACCGTGGTTTGTCCTCCCGCAAGAAAAGGTTCTGGAAGATTTTAAAGTGGATCCCTCCCTGGGGTTAAGTAGTAAAGAAGCAGAAAAAAGGCTCCAGAAAAAGGGACAAAATGTTCTGCAGGAAGAAAAGCGAACTTCCCCTTTAAAAATGTTTCTAGACCAGTTTAAAGACTTTATGGTCCTGGTTTTGCTGGGGGCTACCTTGATATCTTTTTTACTTCATGAATACTCTGATGCAATAACTATTATTATTATTGTTATTCTTAATGCCTGTCTTGGTTTTTTTCAGGAGTTTAAAGCGGAGAAATCCCTGGATGCATTAAAGGAATTGACGGCACCAGCGGCAAAAGTTTTAAGGGGTGGAGAGGTAATTGAAGTTTCGGCCAGGGAAGTAGTCCCGGGGGATGTTTTATATCTGGAAACAGGAGACAGGATTCCTGCTGATTTGCGCTTACTGGAAGCTGTAAATCTGGCGGTGGACGAATCAGCTTTAACCGGGGAGTCGGAGGTGGTAAGCAAGAAAACTTCTCCCCTGGTGGGGGGCAATCTCACCCTGGGGGACTTAACAAATATGGCTTTTATGGGCAGCGTGGCTGCCAGAGGTAGAGGAACAGGTGTGGTTGTAGCTACAGGAATGCAGACAGAAATGGGCAAAATAGCCCATATGATACAGCATACCGGGGTGGAGAACACTCCTTTGCAGGATCGCCTGGCCCAACTGGGCAAACTGCTGGTAACGGTTTGTCTGGTTGTTTGTGCTGCAGTTGTTGTCCTGGGCATTTTAAGGGGTGAGCCAACTTACAAAATGTTTTTAGCAGGAGTAAGTCTGGCAGTTGCTGCTATACCCGAAGGCTTGCCGGCTGTTGTTACTATAGCACTGGCCCTGGGAGTTCAGCGTATGATAAAAAGAAAGGCTATTGTGCGCCAGCTTCCCTCGGTGGAGACCCTGGGTTGTGCTACAGTTATATGTTCTGACAAAACCGGAACCCTTACCCAGAATAAAATGACCGTCAGACAAATATATACTGGCAGTAATTTTTACGGGGTAGAAGGAGAAGGTTATGACCCCAAAGGAAAGTTTTACTTGAACAGGAAAGAAATCAGACCGCTGCAGGATAAAAACATTAATCTGGCCTTAACAATATGTGCATTAAGTAGCAATACCCGTCTTGTCAGGGATGATATTACTATAAAGCCAAAATGGCGGGGAAAGAATAAAAAAGCAGGCTGGAATATTAAAGGGGACCCTACAGAAGGAGCGTTAATGGTAGCAGCTTTTAAGGCGGGCATATGGAAGCAGGAACTGGAGAAAAAGTTGCAAAGAGTAGGGGAGTTTTCCTTTGACTCAAAGCGTAAGAGGATGACCGTTATCTATGAAGACTTCCATAAGAAAAGGAGGGCTTATACCAAAGGAGCACCGGATGTTATACTGGGTTTATGCACCCATTACTATGAGAATGGCAGAATACTTAAGCTTACTCCAACTGTAAAAGAGGAGATACTAAAAAACAATTCCCTTATGGCTTCCCAGGCTCTGCGCAATTTAGCAGTAGCTTTTAAGGAGCTGCCTCCAGGAGATAAGCAGGATCAGGAAGGGGTAGAGCAAGGGCTGGTATTTGTGGGCATCATAGGAATGATTGACCCTCCCAGGCCTGAAGTACTTCCTGCTATCCAGAAGTGCGGAAAAGCTGGTATTAAAACGGTAATGATTACCGGGGACCACCAGAATACAGCAGTAGCTATAGCAAAAAACCTTAACCTAATGCCCTCAAGAGGGAAAGTGTTAACAGGGGCCCAGTTAAACCGGATGAAAGACAAACAACTGGAAAAAATAGTAGATGATGTATATGTTTATGCCCGGGTATCACCTGAGCATAAGCTGAGGATTATCCAGGCTTTAAAAAATAAGGGTCACGTGGTGGCCATGACAGGTGACGGCATTAACGATGCACCTGCTGTAAAAGAAGCTGACATAGGCATTGCCATGGGTATTTCGGGGACAGATGTTACTAAAGAATCTGCCTCTCTAGTTTTAGCAGATGATAATTTTGCTACAATAGTAAATGCTGTAGAAGAGGGCAGGAGCATTTACGATAATATAAGAAAGTTTATACGGTTCCTGCTGTCCTGTAATATTGGAGAAATATTCACCATGTTTTTTGCCCTGCTTGTTGGGCTACCCTTACCTCTCAGGCCTATACAGATTCTGTGGGTTAACCTGGTCACAGATGGTCTCCCGGCCATGGCTTTGGGCATTGAGCCACCGGAAAAGGGTATCATGAGAAGAGCTCCCCGGGCTAAAGAAGAAGGAGTTTTCTCCAGGGGATTATGGTTTAAGATTCTCAGCAGGGGAAGTCTTATAGGCTTTTTAACATTGACTGCCTTTACAGTCGGGTTAACAGATACCGGGGATCTGGAACGGGCCAGAACCATAGGATTTTCAACGCTAATCGTGCTGCAGCTTTTTCATGTTTTTGACTGTCGTTCGGAACAAACACCCTTCTGGAAACTCAGCCTGAGGAGCAATTTGTATCTGATTGTGGCTGTAGCTTCGTCATTTGTTATGCTGCTGGCAGTTCTTTACTGGTCCTGGCTGCAGGAAATATTCAGTACAGTTGCCCTGAATGCAGAGGAATGGCTGTTGATTATAGTGCTTTCAGTGGTACCTTCTGTGGGTATAATCATCAAGAACTTTTTTAAAAAAATATTATCGGCCAGCCTGGCTTTTAAAAAGCAGAATATTTAACGAAAACAGCAAGAATTCTCCCACCTCTAAGCGAAGCGGGAGCGTTTCACAACAGAAGATTTGAATTATGCATTACATGTGATAAGATAAACTCAAGGAGGTATTTCGTGTGATAAGGAGTATGACCGGGTATGGTCGGGGTGAAGGGGAGCAGGAAGGGGTAAAGTTTACCATAGAGATTCGTTCTGTTAACCACCGTTACTGTGATATAATATTCCGTATGCCAAAAGAGCTTATAGTTTTAGAAGAAAAGATGAGGCAGTTAATCAAAAAAGAAATAACCAGGGGGAGGCTGGAAGTATATCTTACGCTAAAGGAAACAGGCCAAAGAGAGAAGAAAGTAGAGGTGGATCTTCAGTTGGCCCAGGGCTACTACCAGGCTTTAAGGAGTATAAAAGAAACCCTTAACTTGAAAGGTGAGATAACCCTGGAACAGATATCAGGCTTTACAGACATCCTTAATGAAAAAAAGGAAGAAG
>CAYYWR010000007.1:10452-16157 GCA_964474145.1 uncultured Syntrophomonadaceae bacterium | reverse complement strand
AGGGTCAGGATAAGTAAGCTGGATAAGACAAATAAAACATTTTTCTTCAAAAATAAAACCTCCTCCATTTTTTTATTAGCCACAACAGATGCCTTTTAACTTCAGCGCCTTTTAACTTCAGCCGCACCCTTATAGCCGCACCCTTACACCCTTACCTTATATAGCATGACTCAACTCAGGGACAATTGTCACAATAAAAATTAAAAAAAATATCCAAAAAATTAATTTGTGGCAATTTAAAGGTAATTTAAAACCCTGTGACAATAAAACAACAGAACTTTTCAGCCAAAAGCCTGATAGTTTTATGGCATAATAAAAGGAATTACAGGCCAGGCTAACGAAAATATAATAAGCCATAAGTATATCAGAGGTATAAACAAGCAAAAAATCTTAACAATGAGTCAAATCTGGATAAAGGGAAAGTGAGGTTTCAACTTTGCTGGATAAAGTAAATCTACTCACCACAGGAATAGGAAGCTTGCCGGACATTGGAGAAAAGGAGGCACTGCAGCTTATTGAGAATACATTTCCCATATGTCCCCACTGGCCCCAGTTCCCCACCAGGAGGGAGGAGTATTTCAGCAGCCAGTTCCTGCAGCCCCTGGCTGAGCTGGGAATGCTTAAAAGGGAAAAGGGAAACAACCCCCGCATTTTAAACCATGCTGAAGATTTTATGGACAGGGCTGCCGAGTTTTACAATCTGTACCTGGAATATGTGGAAGGAAATTCTCTGGGCTCCAGGTTTTCCGTCCCGGAGGAATCTGCCCGAGGCTTTTATGCTTTTTTGCACCACCTGGAGGAGAGGGGAACCGGAGACGCACTCTTTGTAAAAGGTCAGCTGGTAGGCCCCCTCACTGCAGGGATACAGGTTTATGATGAGGAGGGGAACTCAGCTTTTTTTGATAGCCAGCTCAGGGACCTGATAGTAAAGACCCTGGAGATGGATGTAGCCTGGCAAATCAGAGAACTCAAAAATTTAGGGCTGCCGGCAATTATATTTTTGGACGAAGGCTTGATGCACGCTTACGGGCATAAAGAGTTTTTAAGTCTGAAGGCGGAGTGGATAGTGGATTCCTTTACCAGCCTTATAGACACTATAAAAAGGGAAGGAGCTATTCCCGGAATTCACGCCTGCTCCATGGCCGACTGGAGCATTCTTCTGAAAAGCGGTCCTGAAATAATAAACCTGGACGTTTACAATTATTTCACCTCCCTTTTGTCAGTTAGCGATGAGCTTAACACTTTTATGGAGAAGGGGGGACATATAGCCTGGGGAATCACCCCTGTTTTTGATGCCTGCTACGAAGAAACCCCGGAGTCTCTAAAAGAAAAGCTCTTTAAGTATATGGAAAGGCTGTGCAGCAATGGTGTGGAGGAAAAGCTGTTGTTTCAGCAAATGATTATAACCCCCAGCTGTGGCACCGGCCTCTACCCTCCTGAACTGGCCAGGAGAGTTTACCAGTTAACTGCCGAACTCAGGGAAACAGTGCTGCAGCAAAAGGAGTAGCAAGGAGTATAAAACAGGGAGCAGCAAGTAATTATAAAACAGGAAGTAGG
Organism: uncultured Syntrophomonadaceae bacterium; assembly: GCA_964474145.1. Classification (GTDB taxonomy): domain Bacteria; phylum Bacillota; class Dethiobacteria; order SKNC01; family SKNC01; genus PWHX01. The sequence goes on along the minus strand of CAYYWR010000007.1, from coordinate 14,600 downwards.
TGTAAGAGATGAATAATATATACCTTCCTGCTTATGAAGAAGGGGAGCTTCAGATTTATGTTGATGCCATAAAGGAGGCCCGCAAAGCCTTTGCCGCTGCTGACCCCGGGGAGATGGCCAAAAACAGTGGAGCCTCCTACCAGGAGGGGGCCTTTGTTTTTAAGGCCATGGGGCACTTATTTTCTGTGGAATATCCCCAGGGCAGGGTAAATTTTGCAGGCACCCGGCTGGAACCGGATGTTTTGGTCCAGGTTGTTTTTGTCAACTATCTGGCCAGGGCCCGGGGAACTCCCCTGACCTATGACTACATTTCCTATCGGGACCTGCCCGGCGGTGAAGCCTTTTACGATGCCTTTAACCGCATGGCCATACTGCCCATAGCAGAAGTGCTGAAGGATGACCCCGGCAGGCTGGCTGAAGTTGCGCCTTACCTGGGGGGAGAGGTGATAGAGGATAGAACCCGGGGAGAGGTTTTGTTCTGGTTCCTTCCCAGAGTTCCCCTGAGGTATCTGGCCTGGGGCGGCGACGAAGAAATCGCCCCCAGGGCCAATATCCTTTTTGATTCTTCCTCTAAAATTTACCTCCACACAGAAGACCTGGCAGGTGCCGGCCACTACCTTACCGGTTATATTTTAAATCTTTTAAAAAGGCAGGATGAAAATGCTTGAAACAGTAGAGGACGTGCTGGAAAAACTAGAAGAAAATGAATACCTGGCTGACGAAAATCTGGCCACGGTTCTCTTTCTGGCCTACCGGCTGCCCAAGCCCCTTCTGGTGGAGGGGCCGGCGGGGGTGGGTAAGACGGAGCTGGCCAAGGTGGCAGCCGACATTTTAAATGCCCGTCTTATCCGCCTCCAGTGCTATGAAGGGCTGGAGGAATCCAGGGCTTTATACGAGTGGAATTACCAGCAGCAGCTTTTGAAAATACAGTCTGACTACAGGGAGAAAAAGAGCTGGCAGGAAACCAGGGGGGATATTTTTACCCAGGAATTCCTCTTGAAGCGACCCATCCTGGAAACTTTAATGTCCCGGGACCCGGTAGTGCTTCTGGTGGACGAGCTGGATAAAAGCGATGCCCAGTTTGAGAGTTTTCTCCTGGAGGCTCTATCTGATTTTCAGGTATCCATCCCGGAGATAGGAACTGTAAAAGCCAAAAGGATACCCTTTGTGGTTCTGACCAGCAACAATACCCGGGAGTTCGATGACGCCTTAAAGAGGAGATGTCTGCACCTGTACATAGACTACCCCGATTTTCAGCGGGAGCTGGCCATTTTAAACCTGAAAATACCGGACCTTTCAGCCAGCCTGGCCCGCCAGCTGACCCATTTTGTTCAGAATCTGCGCTCCCTGCCCCTGAAAAAGGCACCGGGGATATCCGAAACCCTGGACTGGGCCAGAACCATGGTAATCCTGGGCACCCCATACCTGGAGGCAGAGCTGGTGGAAAAAACTTTACCCGTTCTTCTAAAAAACCAGCAGGATGTCAAAAAGGTAGAAAGCAAGATATCTTCTCTTCTTTCAGGAGCTGAGTAGTCTTGGAAAAGAAAATTCTAAATTTTGCCCGGGACCTGAGGAAGGCCGGTGTGCCCGTAGCCGTTCCTGAAATAACCGATGTCCTCAGGGGCCTTCAGCTGGTGGGATTTGCAAAGAAAAGGTTTAAATCAGTATTGAAATCTACTTTAATCAAAGAGGAGATAGATGCGGCGGTTTTTGAGAAGCTTTTTTATCTTTACTTTGAGCAGCACCACAGCACCCTCTTTGATGAAAAACATTCCCACAAATCCCTCAAAAAAGTCTCACCCGGGGCGGAATCATTCCTAAATAAAGTATTTGGCCATGAAGGTAGAGGGCTGGGAGCCAATGTCAGGGGAGCTTTGAGGAGCAGGCTGGCCCTGGCTGTTTACAATGACAACAGGGAAGAAATGCAAAAGCTGGCCCGGGAAGCCGTGCAGGGGACAGCCCCTTTTAAGAAGGAAGACCTGGGGGATCTGGATCAGCTGTTGTACCAGGCTAAAGCCGCGGTAGAATGGTTTATGTTCACCTTCTACCTGGAATCCCGCAGGGAAAAGGGAGTGGTAGAGGAGAAGGAGTATTCTGCCTGCCAGGAAGGTCTGGCCACCCTGGAAAAAGGAATCAGGGAGCTTCTGGAGAGAGAGATTATAAGCCAGATGGGAGAAGAGGGCTTAAAACATGTGCTGGATAACCAGAGCCTGAGGCGCAAGGAATTTTCTAGAATAATGGGACCGGAAGAGGAAAAAATAAGAAGGCAGGTAGTCAAGCTGGGCAAAAAAATGGCAACCCGCCAGGGCAGGCGTAAAAAGCCAGGCCTTAAAGGCCAGACAGATTTGAGGAATACCGTCAGGAAGTGTATTAAAACAGGGGGAGTGCCCATCAAGCTCAGCCGTAAAGGCAGGATAACAGATGAGCCTGACCTCCTGGTGTTATGTGATGTGTCCGGCTCTGTGGCCCCCTTCAGCTCTTTTATGCTCCTGCTGGTGCACTCCCTGCAGGAACGCTTCCGGCATGTCAGGACATTTTTGTTTATTGACCTGTTGTCAGAGATAACAGATTATTTTAAAAGCAGCGACCCCCGGGGAGCCATCCAGGAAGCCATGGAGAAGGCGCCGGTTTCTGACACCAATAACTCCGACTACGGAAGGGTATTTTTCCGTTTTTCACAACACCACCTGGACCTGGTCACTTCCCGGACGGTAATCCTGGTGCTGGGGGATGCCAAAAACAACTGGCGCTCTGAAGAAAGGCTGGCCTTTAAAGAAATAGCCCATAAGGCCCGGAGAGTTTTCTGGCTCAACCCCCAGCCCAGAGAAACCTGGAACACCCGGGACAGCGTGATGGGAGTCTATGCCCCCTATTGTCACCAGGTAATGGAATGCCGGAACCTTGAACAGTTGACAGTGGTAACAAAAAAAATATTTGTTTAACAGTAATTCTTCAGCTGCTGAACCAGGAAACCGCCCCCTGGGGCTGGCGGATTCCGGTTAACGGTAAATATTTCACTGTAGTGCTAGAAAAAAAAAGCAGGTGATATGGAGATGGCCAATGAAAAAACCTACCAAAGGGTAGTTGAAAATAACAAAAAAATTGCTGGTGAAAAGCCTTACATGCAACCTGACAAACATTCCGGTGAGGGGTTAAATGAAAGGGATGTTAGTGCGGTGGCTCTATTTTCCGGGGGTCTGGACAGCCTGCTGGCGGTGGAAATGGTCAGGGAGCAGGGGGTAAAGGTCTTTGGGGTTACCTTTTCCACCCCTTTTTTTACCCCGGAAACCGCCATAAAGGCTTCAAAAGACCTCAACCTTCCCCTGAAGATTATTGACTTCACGGAGGAGCACCTGGAGATAATTAAAAACCCGTCTCACGGTTATGGAAAAAATTTGAACCCCTGTATTGATTGTCATGCTCTCATGGTTAAAAGGGCCGGGGAGTACATGGAGGAAATAGGAGCACAGTTTATTATAACCGGGGAAGTTCTGGGGGAAAGGCCCATGTCCCAGAATTATAAAGCTTTACAGATAGTTGAAAAAGACTCGGGATACCAGGGGCTGGTTCTAAGACCCCTTTCAGCTAAAATGCTACCTCCTACCACTGCAGAAGAAAAGGGCTGGGTAGACAGGGAAAGGCTGGAGGGCATCCAGGGACGTTCCCGAAAGCCCCAGATAGCCCTGGCTGAGAAGTACGCCTTGAGGGAGTATCCTTCTCCTGCAGGAGGCTGCCTTTTAACAGTAGAAAGCATCTCTAAACGGTTAAAAGATCTGCTCCAGCAGGAGGGCAATATATCCCGCAGCGACCTGGAGCTTCTAAAAGTAGGGCGTCATTTTCGCCTGGGAGAAAGGGTAAAAATTGTAGTGGGAAGGGATAAGGAGGAAAACCAGAAAATTGAGGGTCTGGTCCAGAAAAATGATCTGATAATAAAGGTGGCTAACATGCCCGGGCCCACAACCCTGTACCGGGGGGAGTGGGAGGAAGCCAGTATACAGCTGGGTGCCGGCATCACTGCCCGTTACAGTGATGCCGGGCCTGGCGGAGCTGTTGTAAGAATATGGAAAAGCAAAGGCGGAGGCAAAGGAGACAGTAAGGAACTGGAACTGGAAAAAGAAAAGGAAAATGAACTGGAACTGGAACTGGAA
>CAYYWR010000007.1:0-10352 GCA_964474145.1 uncultured Syntrophomonadaceae bacterium | reverse complement strand
GGAAAATGAACTGGAACTGGAACTGGAACTAAAATTGGAAAAGGTAGTAGAGCCGGCAGGGGAGGACATAATAAATTTTTACAGAATCCTTTAAATAAACAGGAAATATGTTATAATATTTTTTAATATCTTTAAGAGAGGAGATTAGCGATGCTCCCTGATAACGACAAATTTGCCAAAGAAGGGCTTACCTTTGATGATGTCCTTTTAGTTCCGGATAGAAGTGAAGTGCTTCCAGGAGAGGTTGACATATCAACCTGGCTGACTAAAAAAATATCCCTGAACATCCCGGTTATGAGTGCAGGCATGGACACGGTAACAGAATCTCGAATGGCCATTGCCATGGCCCGGGAGGGGGGACTGGGCATTATTCATAAAAATATGCCTGTAGAAAGGCAGGCCTCAGAAGTGGACAGGGTTAAGAGGTCGGAACACGGAGTTATCACCAACCCCTTTCACTTATCCCCCGAGCGCAGGGTACAGGAAGCAGCAGACCTGATGTCCAGGTATAGAGTTTCCGGTGTTCCTGTTACTGTTGATAATAAACTGGTGGGGATTATAACCAACAGGGATTTGCGCTTTGAGGAGGATTATACCAAAAAAATTAAGGAAGTAATGACCAGGGAAAACCTGGTGACGGCTCCCGAGGGCACAACTCTGGAAGAAGCCAAGGGTACGCTACAGAAGCATAAAATTGAAAAGCTGCCTATAGTGGATGATGAATTCAAGCTAAAAGGATTAATTACCATTAAAGATATAGAAAAGTCCATCCAGTATCCCCGTTCAGCAAAGGATGGAAAGGGCAGGCTTCTGGCAGGAGCAGCTGTAGGTCTTGACGCGGAAACCATGTACAGGGTCAGGGCTTTAGTTGAGTCCGGCGTAGATGTTATTGTTATTGATACGGCCCACGGTCACTCCAGGGGAGTTTTGCAGCTAGTAAGCAATATAAAGGAAAAGTTCCCGGAGGTTGGCCTGGTAGCCGGTAATGTGGGAACAGGAGAAGGAGCCAGGGATTTGATTGGAGCAGGTGCCGACTGCATAAAGGTGGGCATAGGCCCCGGCTCCATATGTACCACCAGGGTTATTGCCGGTATCGGAGTGCCCCAGATAACTGCCATCTATGATGCCTCTCGGGCTGCGGCCCAGGAAAATATTCCTATTATTGCTGATGGAGGAATCAAGTTTTCTGGAGATATCCCCAAAGCCATAGCCGCCGGGGCAGATGTAGTTATGATTGGCAGCCTTTTTGCAGGTACAGAAGAAAGCCCCGGGGAATTCGAGATTTACCAGGGCAGGAGCTATAAGGTTTACCGGGGCATGGGCTCCCTGGGAGCCATGAAGGAGGGCAGCAGTGACAGGTATTTTCAGGAATGTGCTACAAAGCTGGTGCCCGAGGGGATTGAAGGGCGAGTTCCCTACAGGGGAACCATTGCCGACACGGTTTTCCAGCTTACAGGAGGCCTTAAATCCGGCATGGGATACTGCGGAGTTTGCAATATTAAAGAGCTAAAAACCAAAGCCAAATTCATTCGCATCTCGCCTGCAGGCCTGAAGGAAAGCCACCCCCATGATGTGCAGATTACAAAGGAGGCGCCTAACTACAGTTTATAAAATCAAGGTGTCTCTTCAGCCCTCAGTCCAGCCCTTTCCAGCTTTAGGCAGCAACAGTTAAAAGTCAAGAATTTTTAACTGTACAGGCACCAGCTTAAAAAAAACGTATAACATAATAAGAAAATAAGGCATATTTTTTTGGAGCTAAAATATACTATTATTTATTATTGCCATTTAAATCTAAAGGTTGGTGAGCTTATGGTAGATAATCAAAACTTAAAGTGTTTACTATGTGAAGAAAACTGCCGGGAAGCAAAAAGGAGCCTGGTTATTTTAGGCTGTCATATATGCCGTGATTGTGAGGAAAAGATAGTAAGAGCCAGGGCTGGTGAAAGTGATTACGCTTTATATATGTCAAAATTAAAGAAAATATGGGAAGTAGCCATAGTCCAATAAAAAGTCATCTTAATATAGCCACAGTAATAATATGTATGGCCATATTAATCTGGTTATGTAATCTGGACAAATTAACCTGGCCATAGTAAACTGTTCATATTAAAAAGTGATTATCAGCCGGCATTATTAACCGGCTTTTTTTTGATATATTTGATATAATAGGGAATAAGCAGAAATAATATATATGGTTTCCCTTGCAGGAAAGAAGGAAAGAGGGTTGAGACAATGCAGGAAAGGGCACCCCTGATAGAGGGACTTTTGAACCACATCAAGGAAAATTATACTGGCTTTCATGTTCCTGGACATCAGGGAGGGGAAGGGATGGACGGGATCATGAAAAAGCTCCTGGAGGAACCCTTTAAAGCTGACCTGACGGAGCTGCCGGGGTTGGACAGTCTTTCCGCACCCCGGGACATAATCAAGGAAGCCCAGGAGACGGCGGCCCAGCTTTTTAAAGCCGGGGAAACTTTTTTTATGGTGAACGGTACCACAGGGGGCCTTTTAACCATGATTAATGCAGTATGCCGCCCGGGAGAAAAGCTTGTGGTCCCAAGGCAGGCCCATCAGGGAGTTTTTGGGGGCATTATCACTTCAGGTGCGGTGCCTGTTTACCTTTCCTCCCGGGACATGTCCCCCCAGCAGCAGAGAATATACAATGTCTCTGCCGGGGAAATAGAAGAGACCCTGGAAAAACACCCGGATGCTAGAGCCCTTTTGCTTAATAACCCCACGTACTACGGGGTCTGTGCTGACCTTCCAGAAATCAGGGAACTGACAGCTAAAAGGGGAGTCCTGCTCCTGTTGGATGAGGCCCATGGAGGCCATCTGGCCTTTCACCCGGACTTTCCTCCCGGGGCGGCGGAGGCAGACGCCGATATATGGGTTCAAAGCACCCACAAGACCCTGGGATCATTAACCCAGAGCTCCATGCTTCATATAAAGAAGGGAAGGGTTGACCGGGAACGTCTGGTTAACATGATAAACATATTTCAAAGCACCAGCCCCTCCTATATTCTTCTGGCCTCCCTGGATGCTGCCCGGAGAAACCTGGCTTTAAAAGGCAGGGAGGCCTTCGGGAAAACCATGGCCATGGCCCAAAAGGCCAGAAATGTTTTGGAAAGCCTGGGGTTTGTTTTGCTGCCTCATCACGGGGGAGAGTTGGGGGAGTTCAAGCTGGATATTACCAAGCTGGCCCTGTTTACTTTTAATTTTAAAGAAACAGGGGAGGAAATTGCAGATAAATTGAGAAAAAACTACAAAATTCAGGTAGAATTGTATGACCAGAACCACTTGATTCTCTACCTGACCCTGGGGCACCAGGAAAGGGATTTAGAGATTTTACTCAGGGCTTTTCAGGATCTTGTCGGGACCCTGCACCCTGCAGATACGCACCAAAAAGATTCAGACTTTAATAGTAAAGCCGCCTTGCCTCCCATACCTCCCTCTGTTTTAACGCCCCGGGAGGCTGTTAACCGGCCGGTGGAAAAGGTTCCTCTCTACTGGGCAGCCGGCAGAGTTTCAGCCCAGACTTTAAACCTGTATCCTCCGGGAATACCCCTTTTAGTGCCGGGAGAATTGATCCTTCCGGAAATCATTGATTATTTTCCAGAAAAAGGAGGGGTAGATAAAGAAGGAATTTCACCCTCCTATGAAATAAATGTAGTAAGGGAATAGTTTAAAGCTGGCTCAAACTATATTCTAACTTACTAATTTAAGGAGGTGAACTCCTGGTATTAAAAGTTACAACCAGTTGCAGCTATAGTTAATATTCAGCATACAAGGGTACATTACAGGAGGTAAAAGCTATTTAATAATCTCTGCAAATCACTTTTAAATACCAGGGAAAAGTTATTAGAAAAGGATTATTTATAACCATTGAAGGCACCGACGGGGCAGGGAAAAGTACCCAGGCCCGCAAACTGGCAGATTATTTGGAAAATAAAAAAGTTCCTGTTTTAATTACCAGGGAACCCGGGGGAACAGCCATTGGCGATAAGATTAGAGATGTGCTTTTGGACCCGGAACATAATAAAATGTTTGGCAAAACTGAGGTTTTGCTTTATGCGGCAGCCAGAGCCCAGCTGGTAGATGAAGTTATTAGGCCTGCTCTGGAAGCAGGCAAGGTAGTTATTTGTGACCGTTATCTGGATTCCAGCATTGCCTACCAGTCTTTTGGCCTGGGGGAGGACCCGGATTTTATTAGAAGGGTTAATGAGGAGGCTACAGGTGAGCTGTATCCAGACCTGACCCTGGTACTGGATGTGGAGTCGGAAACAGGCATGGCCCGGCTGAAGGAGCGCCTGAGCCAGGAAAATACAGGCGAAGATCGTATCGAGGAAAAAGACCTGGAGTACCATGAAAGGGTGAGGCAGGGATACCTGTTTATAGCCCGTCTCCAGGGGGACCGGATAAAGACAATAAAGGCTGACGGAGATGAAGAAGCTGTTCATCAGGAGATAATTATTGAAGCAGAGAAGCTGCTGCTGCAAAAAGAATAGCAGCCCAGAAAAGAGATGATGATATGGGTTTTGACAGTTTTGCAGGACAAAAAAAGGCTGTAGAGGTGTTTAAAAGTGGGTTGAGAAGAAAAAAGCTTAACCATGCTTACTTGCTGTACGGGCCTCCGGAAAGGGGAAAGATGACCTTTGCTCTTTTGGCGGCCCGGGCAATAAACTGCCGGGAGAGACGGGAGGATAGCTGCGGGCAGTGTGTCAGCTGTCAGAAAACAGAAAAAGGTCTTCACCCGGATGTTACTGTTATTTCTCCCCAGGGCAGCAGCATAAAAATAGAGCAAATAAGAAAGGCGAAAACCCAGGCATCCTACCGGCCTCATGAAGGGGAAAAAAAGATTATAATTATTGAGGAGGCTCACCTGATGAGTCTGCCTGCAGCAAACAGTCTGCTGAAAATTTTAGAGGAACCCCCCTTTTACCTGGTCTTTATCCTCATATCTTCGGACCTGGCCCTGATACCCTACACTGTTGTTTCCCGCTGTCAGCCGGTACCCTTTAACCAGGTGCCCCCCGGGGAGATTTACCGGTTTTTAGAGGAAGAGATGGGGTCTATCCCCCGGGAACAACTGCAAAGGGCAGCTACTCTAGCTGACGGCAGCATAGGTCAGGCTTTAAATATTTTGTCTTCTTCAGAATGGCAGGAGCGAAGGGAAAGATACTTTCAGCTTTCCCGGGATATAACTGTTAACTCAGACAAAGATATATTTTCCTGTGTGGAGGAGCTAATGGAGCTAGTGGAGGAAGGAAAAATAATGGAGTTTTTTGATTACTTTCATAGTTTCTTGCGGGACCGCCTGGTTTATCAATCTACAGGGGAGGAAAGTCTGGTAATAAATATTGATTTCTTGCAGGAAATTAAAGATATAAAGCATAATTCTTATAATGAGTTGTTAAAAATGATAAGGGAAGTAGAAAGGTTTAAAAAAAATGCAGGCTTACCTCTAAATAAAAGATTGGCTCTGGAGGCTTTGCTGGTTAAATTAAAGGGGTGATATTAATTGCCGTTAGTAGCAGGAATCAGGTTTAAAAACGCCGGGAAAATATATTACTTTGACCCGCGGAATATAGATATAAAGGCTGGAGATTATGTTATAGTGGAAACTTCCAGGGGAATAGAGTTTGGGGAAGTAGTTTTGGGCAAAAAAGATGTGCCAGAAAATGATCTGGTTCTACCCCTGAAGAGTGTCATCCGCAAGGCTAAGGAAGAAGACCACCAGCGCATACTGGAAAACAGAAACAGGGAAAACGAAGCTTTTGATATGTGCCTGACAAAAATAACAGAACACAACCTTAGCATGAAGCTAATAGACGTGGAGTATACCTTTGATGGAAATAAAATAATATTTTACTTTACAGCAGATGGTAGGGTGGATTTCCGGGAACTGGTGAAAGACCTGGCCTCGGTATTTAGAACCAGGATTGAGCTTCGCCAGATAGGGGTAAGGGACGAAGCCAAAATGATGGGAGGTCTGGGCCCCTGTGGCAGAGTATTGTGCTGCTCAACTTTTCTGGGGGATTTTGAGCCGGTTTCTATTAGAATGGCCAAGGATCAAAACTTATCCCTGAACCCTACCAAGATATCAGGCATTTGTGGTCGTCTCATGTGTTGTCTCCGCTACGAGTCTGACGCCTATGAGGATGCTAAGGAAACCCTGCCCAATACAGGAGATGAGGTTATTACCCCCGAAGGGGAGGGAAAAGTAGTAAATGTGAATCCTATGAAAAAGAGTGTTTCAGTTGAACTTTACGAAGCAAAGAAAATTATGGAATTCCCCTGGGAAGAGGTTGACGAAAAGAGCAATATGAACTCTTAACCGGAAGAACCTGAAAAGGACTGCATAACTTTTTCGCTCAAGGAGGCTCCTGCTTCCATTCCTTTTTTCCCCAGCAGGAGGATTAAGTCCCCTTCCCCAGCAGATGATACTGCAACCTGAAGGGCGTTTGCCAGATCGGGTATAACAGAAAGGCGGCAGGGAGATTCTTTACATTTTGCTAAAAAAGCTTTCTCCTCCCGAAGGCCGCTTCTATTTTTTTTCTTTACCTGGTAAATGTTTTTTGTAAGGATAACTTCTTTAAAGGGTAATAGTTGGGACCACCTGGATATCAGCTCTCCGTTAAAATGGCAAACATGTAAATCGTAATTGTTTTCCAGGGAAAAAATTACAATAATATTTCTATACTTATAATGCTGCACAGTGTCAAAGACACTGTGCAGAGCTCCTGGATTATCGGCGCAGTCCATTATAATGCTGAAACCGTTGTTGTAAATTAATTCCAGGCTCCTTTTAACCGGGTGCACGCCGGACAGACCCCGGGCTATCAATTTGCAATCTATACCACAGGCAAGAGCTATAACGGAGGCTAACATACCGTTATAAACATTATGCCTGCCGGGAAGGGGCAGGAAAAAGTTATACCTGGAAGGGGAGACAATTTTTCCCGAAAGGGTTGACAGGTCACTGTTAACTATTATCTTGAACCGGGAATACTGTTGATGCAGTTCCACATCCCGGGCGGTAACCATGGCGTTTTTATATTCCAGAGCATAAGTTATCACTTCCCCCGGGGTAAAATCGGCCAGATGGAGAGTTAAAGGGTCGTCAGCATTAAAAAGGGAGATGCTGTCTTCCCTCATTTTTTTATAAAAGCTGGCCAGAGTGCCAAAACTGTTTTGTGCACTATCACCGTCAACGGAATTTAAGCTAACAGTATTTAAATCAGTAGTAACCGACAGGTCAAAGCTTACCGATTTAAGATGATGGTTGGATAAAGCTTTGGAGGTGAGTTCCAAAAACAGATAATCTATTCCCTTTTTACATGCTTCCTTTATTTTTTGGAGGAGGATGGGTTTTTCCGTTATTCGAGAGGGAAAATATTGATAGGTGCCATTAAAGCCGGCCCCCTTGAAGATATCCTCCAGGATTTTCAATGTAGTGGTTTTTCCATTTACTCCAGTTACAGCAATGGTTTTTGGTTTATCAGGCATTAACTCTTCTCCTTTTCATGTTCCTTACTTATGTTTTGTTCCAGTTCATTTCCTTCTGCTGTAGTTTTTGTGTTGAATTATCTTTTTATGTGTATTCTAAAAGTAATATTATAGCAAGCAGGTGGTTTTATTGAATAAAAAAGGTGTATTATACCTTTGTGCTACGCCCATCGGAAACTTGAAAGACATAACCCTGAGGGTAATGGAAATACTAAAAGAAGCTGATTACATAGCTGCAGAGGATACCCGCAGGACTGTAAAGCTACTGAACTATTATGGCATTGGCACTCCCCTTTTAAGTTACCATGAGCACAACAAGGAAAAGCGGGGCCTGGAGCTAATAGAGCTTTTGGAAAAGGAAAAAAATATAGCCCTGGTAGCCGATGCAGGTACCCCCGGCATCTCTGACCCCGGCTTTGAGCTTATCAGGGAGTGTATTAAAAGAAGCATTCAGGTTACCTCTCTGCCCGGACCGTGTGCTGCCGTAGCTGCTATAACGGTTTCCGGCTTTCCCATCAAGAGATTTGCCTTCTACGGCTTTTTAAGCCCTGATAAGAAGGAGAGAAGAAAAGAGCTAGAGGAAATAGGCCTGGAAAACAAAACAGTAGTAATATATGAGGCACCCCACCGCCTGATAAAAACCTTAGAGGAGTTAACCGGGCATCTGGGCCACCGGGAAACAGCAGTATGCAGGGAACTGACAAAAAAGTTCGAAGAAGTTAAGAGGGGCAAGCTGCCGGAGCTTATAAGCCATTACCAGGATAATCCTCCCCGAGGGGAAATATCTATAGTAATTGAACCGGGGGACAGGGAGGAGGCTCAGGCAGAAAGAAGCTTTGCCCAGGCCGCGGCAGAGGTTGAAAAATTGAAACAGGCAGGAGTAAAGGAAAAGGAAGCGGTAAAAATAATAGCCAGGTATTTCCATCTGCCCTCCAGAGACCTTTATAAAAAGGTAATTGAAGAAAAAGACAGTTTTTGAAATGCGAAAGAGAAGCTGTCACAAGCTGGAAATGCAGAGGGTTGAGGAGATACAAAAAATCAAAATTCAGGTTAAAACAAATCCGAAGAAAGGGAAGCAGGCCTTGTTTCCTTGACACGGGAGATTTTATAAGATAATATATTTAGCAATAATATTTGGCACCGACCAATGAAGGGATTTTTACAGCTAAAAAGGTGGTGCCGGGATAATTTTTCCCCTTTATTGGGGTTTTTTATTTTTATCAGGAGGGATTAAAAATGTCAGGAAAAACTTTTTACATTACTACCCCTATATACTACCCCAGTGACAAGTTACATATTGGCCACTGCTATACCACAGTAGCTGCTGATGCCATGGCTCGTTTTAAGCGCCTGACGGGACATGACGTGTGGTTTTTAACAGGAACAGATGAACACGGTCAAAAAATTCAGGGTCGGGCCCGGGAGGCAGGTAAGTCCCCCCAGGTGTTTGTGGATGAAATAGTGGATTGGATTAAAGGCTTGTGGAAGGTGCTGGATATATCCCATGATGATTTTATCCGAACTACAGAAAAAAGGCATCAGGAGGCTGTCCAGGCCATATTCCAGAAACTTTATGACCAGGGAGACATCTACAAAGACAGCTATGAGGGGCTGTACTGCACTCCCTGTGAGTCCTTCTGGACAGAAAGACAGGCTGAGGGTCAGAAATGCCCTGACTGTGGGGGCCAGGTAGAAATAGTAGCTGAAGAAAGCTACTTCTTTAAAATGTCCAGATATGCTGACCGTCTTTACCAGCACATTATGGACCACCCGGAATTTATCCAGCCTCCCTCCCGGAAAAACGAAATGATTAACAATTTTCTCAAGCCCGGCCTGGAGGAGTTGTGTGTTTCCAGGACCTCCTTTGACTGGGGGGTTCCCGTTACCTTTGACAAAGAACATGTGGTTTACGTCTGGCTGGATGCCCTGACCAACTATATTACCGCCCTGGGGTATCCCTATAACCCGGATAAATTTGAAAAATACTGGCCGGCAGATGTCCAGCTGATCGGCAAGGAAATAGTCCGTTTCCACACTATTTACTGGCCTATATTCCTCATGGCCCTGGGCGTCCCCCTGCCCAAACAAGTTTTTGGCCACGGCTGGCTTCTCCTGGAAGAAGGCAAGATGTCCAAGACCAGGGGCAATGTTATAGATCCCAGGGTTCTGGTGGACCAGTACGGCTCCGATGCCATAAGATATTTCCTCTTACGGGAGATTCCCTTTGGCTCCGACGGGACCTTTTCACCGGAAGCCCTGATACAGCGGATAAATTATGACCTGGCAAATGACCTGGGGAACCTCCTCCACAGAACCTTAAACATGATTCACAAATTTGCCGGAGGGGTTATAGGAGAGCCCCTGGAAGAAGGGGAATATGACCGGGAACTGAAAGAACTGGCCCTGGCAACTCCCGGAGAAATGGAAAAGTTAATGGACCAGCTGCAGTTCAGTTGTGCCCTGGCTGAACTGTGGAAGTTGATTGGTAGAGCCAATAAATATATTGACGAAACTGCTCCCTGGAGCCTCAACAAGGAGGGCAAAAGGGCCCGCCTGAACACGGTCCTCTATAATTTTGTGGAAACCATAAGAATAGTCAGTGTTCTGCTGCAGCCCTTTATGCCCAGAACTCCGGGGAGAATTTGGAGCCAGATAGGAATTGAGAACCAAAAGGAGCTCCATACCTGGGAAAGCCTCGAGTCCTGGGGATTGCTAAAGCCCGGCACCAGGGTGGAAAAACCGGAGGCCCTTTATCCGCGAATTGAACTGGAGGAAGAGGCAGAAAAGAAGAAATCCGGAAAAAAAGAAAAGAAAAATAAGGAAGCAAATAAAATGGCAGATAAAGG
>CAYYWR010000006.1:0-17049 GCA_964474145.1 uncultured Syntrophomonadaceae bacterium | reverse complement strand
TGGTTATTAAGCCTGAACCTGTTTTTCGAGCTGTAGAAGCAGTAGTTAAAGAACGCATAAAAGCTCGTGTTGTATTGCTTTGTCCCCAGGGAGAACTATTCAACCAGGAAAAAGCAAAGAAAATGGCACAAGTAGAACAGCTGGTTTTAATATGTGGGCATTACGAGGGAATTGATGAGAGAGTTAAAGAAAGCCTGATAGATGAACAACTATCTATAGGCGATTACGTTTTAACTGGAGGGGAAATACCGGCCATGGCAGTTACTGATTCAGTGGTTCGCCTATTGCCCGGGGTATTGTCAAGTCCGGAAAGCGTTGAAGAAGAATCATTTTACCAGGGTTTGCTGGAGTATCCTCATTACACCAGGCCGGAAAACTTCAGAGGCTTAAAGGTTCCTGAAGTACTTTTATCAGGGGACCATGAAAAGATACGTTTATGGAGGAGACAGCAGTCTCTGGTTAGAACAATAAACAAAAGACCAGATTTATTATCAGGAGTTTCCCTTACTAAAGAAGACAGGGAGTTATTACAGGGATTTCTGCCGGATGGTTGTTGATGGTAAAGAAGCAGCAATCTGGTTGTTCCGGGGGATGAAATATGCTATAATAACTCCGCAAAAAAAACTGAGGCAATCATTTCTGTCCAGGTATGGGTTAAATCATAACAATTATGAATAAAGCAAGACTTGGAAGGAGGATAAAAAATGGAAATAATAAGAGAAATTGAAAAAGATCAGATGAAAGACAATATTCCTAAATTTTCCCCTGGAGATACAGTCAGAGTTCATGTTAGGGTTGTAGAAGGCAATAGAGAGAGAATTCAGACCTTTGAAGGGGTAGTAATTAGAAGAAAAGGTAGCGAAGTGAAAGAAACTTTCACAGTTCGTCGTGTATCATATGGCATAGGTACAGAGAGAACTTTCCCGGTTCATTCTCCTAAATTAGAAAAAATAGAAATAGTTAGGAAAGGTAAAGTTCGCAGGGCAAAGCTGTATTACTTGAGAAAGCTAAAGGGTAAAGCAGCGCGGATTAAAGAACGCCGTTAATTTAAAGGACTGACGCACAGTCCTTTTTCTAAAGGTTTTGTCTTAATGGAGGCAGTGTAGAAAATGAGTAATAAACAAAGTGAGATTTTTGAGTGGATCAAATCTATAATAATAGCTGTTATAATAGCTCTTTTAATAAGGGCCTTTGTAGTAGAAATATTTGTAGTAGAGGGACTTTCCATGCAGCCTACACTGAATCACCACGAGAGGTTGATTGTTAATAAATTTGTATATCGTTTGAGAGAACCATCTCATGGGGAAGTAATAGTTTTTAGATATTCTCCGGATAGGGATTTTATAAAAAGAGTAATAGCCAAGGGCGGAGACACAGTAAAGATTAATAATCAGAATGTAATTGTAAACGGACAACCCCTGGAGGAAGAATATATTATCAATGAATATATATCCAGTTATGGTCCTGAAATTGTTCCCGAGGAACATGTGTTTGTTCTGGGTGACAACAGGAGTAATAGCAAGGATAGCAGAGAGTCTTCCGTAGGATTTATTTCTAAAGAGCAGATAAAGGGAAAAGCTGTGCTGGTGTTCTGGCCTTTGGAGAGCCTGAGCCTGGTTAATAACCAAAAAAATACAAATTAGCTTGTTTGCGTAATCCCCTTCCAAAGGCAT
Organism: uncultured Syntrophomonadaceae bacterium; assembly: GCA_964474145.1. Classification (GTDB taxonomy): domain Bacteria; phylum Bacillota; class Dethiobacteria; order SKNC01; family SKNC01; genus PWHX01. Next base: position 15,376 of record CAYYWR010000006.1, on the reverse strand, counting down.
ATAAAAGAAGGGGAGTTTTATTTGAGAAATAGAAAGGTACATTCAAATGGGCATTCAATGGTATCCCGGTCACATGAAGAAAACTAAAAACATTTTAAAGGAAAATTTAAAGCTGGTTAATGTAGTCATTGAGCTGTTGGACGCCAGAGTGCCTTTAAGCAGCCAAAATCCTGATCTTAAGGACTTAACTGGCAATAAAATGAGGGTAATCGTTTTAAACAAAGCTGATTTAGCTGAAGATCATTATACAGATGACTGGGTTTATAATTTTAAGGAAAAAGGTTATTATGTAGTGCCCGTCAGCAGCGTAAAAGGTTATGGGATAAAACAGTTGAAGGCTATTCTCAGCAAATTTAAAGCATCTGTTACCAGGGGGAAAAGGCCTATCAGGGCTATGGTTATAGGGGTCCCCAATGTAGGGAAATCTTCTTTTATAAATTCCCTGGCCAGAAAATCTTCTGCTAAAATTGGCGGAGTTCCAGGGATTACCCGGGGCAAGCAATGGATTAAAATACCACCGGATACAGAACTACTTGATACTCCTGGTATACTATGGCCTAAAATTGAAAGCGAAGAGATGGGTTTCCACCTGGCTATAACTGGAGCCATAAAATTTGAAATATTAGACTATGAGGATTTGGCTTATAGATTAATAGAATATCTATCCAGGGAGAAGCCGGAATATTTGACTGCCAGGTACAAGTTGAAAAATATATCTCCTCCGGGAGAAATATTAAGACAAGTTGGTATTAAAAGGGGTTTATTGAGGGCTGGTGGAGAAATAGATACTTCGAAAGCTTCGGAAATTATCCTAAAAGAATTCCGGGACGGTCTTTTGGGTAAAATCACTCTGGAGCATCCAGTTAGGTGTTGGGAGTTGGAAAAATGAAAAAAATAAATGAGATGACCATAAAGGAAATACGCTGCTGGTTGGAAAGTAATGAATGCGATGTGAAAAGAATAATAGATCTGCAAAGAAGTGATTCGCGTCGTGGGGTACAGGAATTGGTAAGGAAAAAGTTAAAAGGGCTTGCTAAAGAAAAACAGGAGCAAGAGCGGTTGGCAAAGATGCTCTATTATGAAAATAGCCTGTGGGATAAAGGCTATAAACATATTGTGGGAGTTGACGAAGCAGGTAGGGGGCCATTAGCAGGACCGGTTGTTGCTGCGGCAGTAATTTTACCTGAGAGGAAGATTATACCAGGAATTAAAGACTCAAAGCAGATTAACTCCAGTGTAAGGGAAGATTTATGCAGAATTATTAAAGAAGAGGCACTGTATTTTTCAGTGGCGGTTATGGAGGCATCCTACATAGATGTTCATAATATATATCAGGCAGGTTTGGAGGCTATGAAAAGAGCTGTACAGGGCTTGCAAAAAGCTGATTATGTATTATCTGATGCTTTTACGGTGCCTGGCATATCTATTTCTCAAAAGCCTATTAAAAAGGGGGATACCCTAAGCTTGAGCATTGCCTCTGCTTCCATATTGGCAAAAGTTACCAGGGACAAAATAATGGAAGAATATGACCAGGTTTATCCAGAGTACGGATTTTCCAAGCATAAAGGTTATGCAACCCGGTGTCATTTCAGGGCTATTGCTGCTTACGGACCTACTCCGATACACCGTCGCTCTTTTAATCTGGCCTTTGATGAAAAGGACTGGAACAGCAGGGAAAATAGTAAAAAAAGTTTAAGGTGATATGGGGACGACCAAACTATATAATTGCGGGTGAGAAAAATGGGAGATACTCGAAAGTTGCTAGGCAGGCTTGGTGAAGAAGAGGCTCAAAAGTATCTTGAAGAACAAGATTATAAAATACTGGAGAAAAATTTCAAGTGTTCCCAGGGAGAAATAGATATAATTGCCTGCCAGGGAAAGGAGCTGGTATTTATAGAGGTTAGAACCAGGAGTTCCCTTAGTTTTGGTGAGCCATATGAGTCAATTAATAAGACAAAACAAAAAAAATTGATCAGGTTAGCCCAGCATTACCTGAAATACAAAAATATAAAGAACTGTAACATAAGATTTGATGTTGTTTCTGTCCTTGCTGACAAAAAGGATTATAAGATTAAAAAGATAGAATTAATAGAAAATGCTTTTATAGTTTAGGTGACCTTTATTTCCCATCATTTATTATAACTATAAAAAAGGCTAAAATGTTAAAGGGATTCCGCTTAGTTAACATAAAATCTAGCAATGGGAATTATTCGCTCAGATAGTCTGGTTATCCGTAGTTGCCAGGCTGTTTTTTTATGTTTATAATTGTTAACATAATGTTAAGATATTTTAAAAATTTGCCGATCCTTATTACAGGACGGGGTAAATCAAACGGGTTTTTTCAGGCAGAAATTTTGCTGCTCTACCCGGGTGATTCCCGAAGGCAGGGGAGGAATTATCATGAAAAAGTCGGCACTGCGGATTATTGTTGGTTTAGTATTTAGTCTATTTTTGTTAGGGAGTTCTTTAGGAGTAGTCTATGGTTCTGAAACGGTTACATACCGGGTTGAGTGGGGAGATACCTTATGGAGAATTGCTAATAATCACAATACAACTGTGGGCAACTTAAAAAAAGATAATGGGCTTACTTCCGATTATTTGTTAGCTGGACAAGCCCTGAAGGTCCCTTCAGCCCAAAGCACCTCAAATTACCGGATCCAATGGGGGGACACCCTATGGAAGGTAGCCCAGAGGCATAACACTACTGTAGATCAGCTAAAAGCAATTAACAACCTTACTTCCCACCAGATAATAGCAGGACAAATTTTAAGAGTCCCCTATTCAACAGTATCGCGAGCGTCCACTTCTACAAGGTTTTCATCTTCAGACATAGAGCTTTTGGCCCGATTAGTGAGAGCAGAAGCCAGGGGAGAGTCGTACATAGGGCAGGTAGCTGTAGCAGCAACAGTTTTAAACAGAGTAAAAAGTTCCAGTTATCCTAACACTATTTCGGGAGTAGTTTATCAGGTGGTCAATGGGTTCATACAGTATTGTCCTGTAAGAGATGGTAGCATTAATATGCCGGCCACTGAAACAGCCCGAAATGCTGTGAGGGATGCCATAAATGGGTGGGACCCTTCAAATGGAGCCGTTTCCTTCTACAATCCCCGTACAGCTACAAATGCCTGGATTAGAACACGTCCGGTTACTGCAGTTATCGGTAACCACATGTTTGTGCGCTAGAAGAAAACGTTAGGGGTCAGGAATTTTTATCCTGGCCCTTTTTTGATTTTTATTATAAAATATATATTGCCTGGGGAACATGTGTATGATACAATTAAAGGTAAAGTAGTGTCAGGTAGGATGTGATGAAAAGTGTTGGCCAAAATAACAAGCAGCACAATACTGGGAATACATAGCTATCCCGTTGATGTAGAAGTAGATATATCCAGGGGGTTACCGGCTTTTGATCTGGTTGGCTTTGCTCATTCTACAGTTAAAGAGTCCAGGGAAAGGGTCAGGGCAGCTATTAAGAACAGTGGTTTTGAGTTTCCTGTCAAGAGAATTACTGTAAATCTAGCACCTGCAGATATACGGAAAGAGGCTCCATTATTTGATCTTCCCATTGCCCTTGGCATATTAGCAGCTACAGGTCAGGTAAATGTAAAGGAGTTAGAAGGCCTTGTAATAGTTGGTGAACTGGCCCTGGATGGTAGAATTAGGCCTGTAAAGGGAGTGCTTCCCATTGCCATGGAAGCTATGGAAAAGGGTATGAAGAAATTGCTGGTGCCCCTGGAGAATGCCCGGGAAGCTGTGCTAATTGAAAGAATAGAGGTTTTGGCAGCTGGCAGTTTAAGGGAGGTAACAGCTTACTTAAACAATGATAAACACTCTTTACAAGCTGGTCCTGGTGAGCAGGTAGAAGACAAGACTCCTGGTTTAGATTCAGTTGGAGATTTTGCAGAAGTTAAAGGCCAGGATAATGCAAAAAGGGCTCTGGAAATAGCAGCTGCCGGAGGCCATAACTTAATCATGGTGGGTCCTCCCGGCTCAGGGAAAACAATGTTGGCACAGAGGGTGCCAAGTATTTTACCGGAAATGAATTCCCAGGAAAAGCTTGAGGTGACAAAAATTTATAGTATATCCGGCCTTTTAGAAAAGGATAAACTAATAGATAACAGGCCTTTCAGGAACCCCCATCACAATATCACAAGTTCAGCACTAATCGGGGGCGGCAAGTTTCCTAAACCTGGTGAAGTAAGCCTGGCTCACCATGGAGTTCTTTACCTGGACGAGCTGGCTGAATTTAAGAAAGAGGCTCTGGAACAATTAAGACAGCCCATGGAGGAAGGAAGTGTAACTATATCCCGTTTGAATGGTTCTTTTACCTATCCCACCCAATTCATGTTAATTTCGTCTTTAAATCCATGTCCCTGTGGTTTTTCCGGTGACCAGTTTAAGCAGTGTACATGTAGCTTTACAGAAATTCAAAGATATCAAAAAAAGCTATCTGGCCCCCTTATGGATCGAATGGATATTTCACTGCAGATATCCAGGCCAACTTATGACGAAATAAGTGGTCAAAAGGAAGGAGAATCTTCAGATTTAATTCGTAAAAGGGTAACCGGGGCTAGAACAATACAGTACTCCAGATTTGGAAGCCTGGGCATATTTTATAATTCCCAAATGAAGCCCAAACAAATTAAGAAACATTGTTCCCTGGATGAAGCCGGTCAAAGCATGCTAAAAAAAGCTTTTAAAGCATTTAAGTTGAGTGGAAGGAGTTATCATCGCATATTGAAAGTAGCCAGGACTATTGCAGATTTGGAAGGCTCCCGGGATATTAGAGATAACCATATAGCCGAGGCCCTTCATTTCAGGTCTATAAATAATATTAACCAGTAACAAAAAATGTGTATGAAACAAGAACCACGTATATTTATAGTTTTTAAACACAATTTAAGATAAGACTTGCTTTGAAAATAAGTTAAAACTTACATGGAGGTAATAAAATGACAGAAAATATAACTGTTTATACTACTCCCACTTGACCTTACTGTGATACTGTGAAAGAGTTTCTTTCTCAAAAGGGAGTAAAATATGTAGAACATGATGTTGCTGATAATGAAGAAGCCCGCCGGGAGATGATGGAAAAAACGGGAAGGATGGCCGTTCCTACAGTAATAATTGACCAGGAAGTAATTGTAGGTTTTGACCGGGAAAAAATTGAAAATCTCCTTCATTAAGGGTAATGTAATTAACCCGGGTTAGTCCAAACCGCATAATCTAATGACTCCTGCCAGCAAAGTTAGTCTGGCAGGAGTTTTATTTATAATTAATGCTTGATATTGTACATAAAATGCTATATTGTTTATAATTATTAGGGAGGATAAAATATATGGTTTTAATAGACCAGGTTACCGGCGTTGGAATTTTACTATTATTAGGATATCTGGGAGGGCAGCTGGCTAAAAAGGTAAGAATACCTGCAGTGGCAGGGTACTGTTTAACAGGGATCTTAATCAGTCCATCTCTTTTAAACTTAGTTCCTGAGGCCTTGAGTTACCAGCTAGACCCGCTTAAAATCATGGGATTAGGTTTAATAGCCATGATTATAGGTGGAGAGTTACAGATAAATGTACTTAGAAAGATTGGAAAAAGTATAGTAACAATTACATTGTTTCAGATATTTACTACTGTAGTTGCTGTATTTGCCGGCATGTATTTTCTGGCAGGAAAAGATTTTAATATATCTATTTTAATGGCAGTTCTGGCTACAGCTACAGCCCCTGCAGCTACTGTAGCTGTTATGAAAGAGTATAAGGCCAGGGGGAAGTTTTCCAGCACATTACTAGGAGTTATTGCTTTAGATGATGCTCTGTGTATAATTTTAGTAGGTTTGGCCATTGCTTTTGTAAAAGGGCTTTCAGAAGTAGGGGTAGCTTTTGATCCTTCTCACCTGGCTCATCCTATTGCGGAACTTCTGGGTTCAATAATTATTGGCATGGTAACTGGAATTATTTTATGTTATATCTTAAAATACATAACTGAACGTGTGGAAATAGTTGTTGTTTTACTGGCTTTAGTATTGATAAACAGTGGGCTAGCCATATACTTTGACCTTTCAGCCTTGCTGGTCAATATGGTATGCGGTGCCGTTGTTGCCAATTTATTTGCTAGGAACCTGCATGTTTTAAATTATCTGGAAGATATTGACCTTCCTATTTTTATTATTTTTTTTACATTGGCCGGGGCAAGTTTACACTTAGACCTTTTAGCTGCCAACTGGCTCCCTGCTTTAATTTATATTTTTACCAGAGCAGTGGGCAAGATTTCTGGATGCTATTATGGGGCAAAATTTTCTAAAGCCGGGCCTTCTATTCAAAAATATATGGGTCTGGCTATGTTGCCTAAAGCTGGAGTAAGTATAGGGCTTATTCTTTTTGTTCAGTCCAGGTTTCCCGGAACAGAGCTTGCAGCTATAGTAACGGCCATTGAACTGGCAGCCGTAACTTTTTATGAAATAACCGGACCCTTGGCCACCAGGTATGCTTTAATAGGAGCGGGTGATGCAGTTACAGGTCAAAAAAAGGATGAGCCTTTGCAGGAAAAGCTTGATGTGTAGGGGGAAGTAAATTGTTAAGCAGTTTGGTTTTAATGCTTTTAGGTGGCATAATATCAATTCGTGTATTTCAATGGATTAAGCTTCCGGGATTGCTGGGTCTGATAATTCTTGGGATTGTAATTGGACCCTATACTACTGCTATTCTTGATGAAAGTATGCTTCTAATTTCTGAAGATATAAGGATGCTGGCCTTAATCGTTATATTGTTGAGGGCAGGCCTGGGGCTCGACCTGGAAATTTTACGTAAAGTTGGTTTTACCGCAATTAAAATGAGCGCTATACCTTGTTTAATGGAAGGATTTGCCGTTACATTTACTGCTTACTATTTACTGGGTTTGCCCTTCCTTGAAGCAGGAATGCTGGGTTTTATTATAGCTGCCGTTTCTCCAGCAGTAATAGTGCCTTCTATGCTGGAGTTGCGTGACCAGGGAAGGGGAATGAATAAAGGAGTGCCTGTTATTGTTTTAGCAGGTGCTTCAGTTGATGACGTTTTTGCCATAACTCTCTTTTCTGTCTTTTTAGGCATGGGTATAGGTTCTGGTGAAGCTTCATTTTTGCAGGCAGGACTTATTCCTTTTAAAATTATAGGCAGCATATTGCTGGGATATGTAGCAGGTATGCTGTTGGCAAAGTTTTATGATTATGTGGGAGATCGTATAAGTGAGATGGAAGGATTAATGATACTGACCGGAGTAGCCATAGCTGTTAAAATGTTTGGAGAATTTATCAATGTGGCTGGTCTTTTATCAGTAATGACTATCGGTTTTTTTCTGCTTTATAAGAAAGAGAGCATAGCCTGTTTACTGGAAGGGAAGCTGAATAAATTATGGGCTGTAGCACAGATATTTTTATTTATTCTTATCGGCTCTGCAGTAAATATACAGATTGCCTGGGATGCTGGACTTATGGGAGTACTGCTTATTATAGTGGGGCTGTCTTTCAGGTCAATGGGAGTCATAATATCAACCCTGGGCTCCAGCCTTAACTATAAAGAAAGATTGTTTTGTGTAATATCTTATCTTCCTAAAGCTACAGTGCAGGCAGCAATAGGGGGTATGCCTCTGGCAGCAGGAGTTCCTTCGGGGGAAATAATACTGGCTATTGCAGTCCTCTCAATAATGGTTACAGCTCCCCTGGGTGCTATCGGTATTAAAGTTTCAGCACCCTTGCTATTAGACGGTAACCATGATGAAGTTAGATAGTTCGCTTCAATGGCCACTGGTTCAAACTGGTGGCAATGTTCACCCTGAAGACTTATTGCATAAAGGGTTGCCCAATTATAAGCCAAAATATTACTGTAGCAATTGTTGTAAGGGCTCCAATCCCCATAATAGAAACCCCGTTCAAGGAAATATTTTTAGCTGCTTCCTTTTTTTTAATTAGTAATACAAGGCTGGAAAAAAGTACAAATATCAGGCCTATAAAGAATAATGTTACGCCTACGAAAGCACCAAAGGTCACTGTCCATAAGCCAAATAATTCTCCTCGGGTTAAAGAATAGTCTATGAAGGGTATTATTAAGATAATAAGAGCAGAAATGATTAGAACAGCTATAAATCTTTTCAAAGTGTTAGCCCCCTGAGATTAAATATTATTTTAAATTATATCAGAAAAAATCAAATGCATCCAATGCCTGTAACAATAATAAGTCCCCTTCAGGGCTTTTTTTTACTAATAAATTATTTTACGGTAGTAGCATCTACAGAGGAAAATTAATCACAAAACAGATTATATCTTTATTTCGCTGTATTATTAATATAATTCGTTTTAAGGGAGAATATAAAACTATGTTTTAAAAAAACCTGTTGAAAATATTTACGAGGAGGCAAATAGATGTTTACAGTAATTATCAGGACAGTAATTCTATATATACTTGTATTTATTGTTACAAGGTTAATGGGCAAACGACAAATAGGTCAGCTTCAACCCTTTGAATTAGCTGTAGCTATAATGGTGTCAGCACTAGCTGCCGTTTCTATGGAAGATATTTCCATACCCTTGATAAACAGTATAATACCTATTCTCCTTATAATGTCCATGCAGATATTAGTTTCTGTTCTATCATTAAAATATAGCTCTGCTCGAGTCATGCTATGTGGAAAGCCAAGTATAGTAATTATGAATGGCAAAATACAGGAGTCTGAGATGAAAAATCTCAGAATTAATATTAATGACTTGCTGGAGCAGCTCAGGGTAGCAGGATATTATAACTTAGCGGATGTTGAGTTTGCAATATTTGAAACCAATGGACAGGTAAGCGTGTTGCCTAAATCACAAAAGAGGCCTGTTAACCCTGAAGATTTTAATATTTCTACAGAGTATGAAGGAGTAAGTCATTCTTTAATTATAGATGGCCAGATAAATTATGATAATTTGAATAAGGTGGGTCTGACGGAGGAGTGGCTCAGGCAGAAGTTATTAAAATTTGGTATAAATGATGCTAGTAATGTTCTTTTAGCCAGCATTGACTCAGGAGGAAGGCTTTTTTTCCAGGAAAAAGACAATACAGTAAAGAAAAGAGGTGAGGCAAGTTGAGAATGGTAATAGGAATAAGTGCGTTAATTATAGTTTTGATATCTTTCTCCATATATGTTTTTTACCAAACGTCTTTAATTGCTGATGAACTTCAGTCAAGCCTTGAGCAGCTGGAGCAAAAAATAGAGAAGGAAGAATGGGAAAAGGCTGAGCTGGAAACAGAGAAGTTAAAGAGGCGCTGGAGTAAGGCAGATGCCTGGTGGACACCGTTAATGGATCATCAAGAGATAGATATACTGAGTCAGTCTATTGTAAGAATTGACAGGCTGGTTGATATGCGGCGTCAAGAAGAAGCTTTAATTGAAATAAGCGTAGGCAGGGCAATGGTGCAAAGTATTTATGAAATGCAGCGACCAGATATTAAAAACATTTTTTAGAATAATTAGTGCTATACTATACATTTTTCATTTAAAAAAATCCATAAATCCATACATGTTTATAATGAAGGGGTAGAATATTTAGTCAAATAAAACTATAATATAAAAAGCAAGCTATTATACTACCTTTGCCATACGCGGTAAATGATAACTGAGGAGGAAAACTTTTGGGAAACCTGTTAAAACCACTGGAGCTTTCCCATGAAGTGGTAGCCCGGACAATAAAGCCTGGAGATAGAGCCATTGATGCTACTGCAGGGAATGGTCATGATACTCTTTTGCTGGCTAAAATGGTAGGGAAAAGTGGCAAAGTATTTTGCTTTGATGTGCAGGAGCAAGCAATAAAGAACACCAGGGATTTGCTAGAAAGAAACAACTTGCTGGAGCGGGTGCAACTATATAATGATAACCACGGGGAAATTGAAAATTACCTATCAGAAGAAGTTTCTGCCGTAATGTTTAATCTGGGTTATCTTCCCGGTTCAAACAAGAAAATCATAACCAGGCCGGAAACTACTATTAGAGCACTTAAAAGTTCCTTGAACTTACTATCTTTAGGGGGAGTAGTTACTATAGTAGTTTATACTGGTCATCCCGGCGGGGAAGAAGAGTGGCTCCATTTAGAAAAATATTTAAATTCTTTGAGTCAGGGCAGTTATAATTTACTCATGTATAAATTTCTAAATAAGATCCAGGCTCCTTTTTTAATTATTATAGAAAAGAAAAAATAAGCGCAATGCTTGACATTTGACATATAAAAAATGCAAAGTATGGGGAGGAGAAATAATGGATTACAAGGAAAAAGCTCTAAAACTTCATGGTGAAAATCAGGGGAAAATTGAAATATCAAGTAAAGTTAAACTAGAAAATAAGGATGACTTGAGTCTTGCTTATACACCTGGGGTTGCAGAACCCTGTAGGGAAATACATAAAGACGTAGAAAAGATTTATGAATATACTTCAAAGGGTAATATGGTTGCAGTAATAACAGATGGCTCCGCTGTTCTGGGGCTTGGTGATATAGGAGCCGAAGCATCTCTTCCGGTGATGGAGGGGAAGTCTGTTTTATTTAAATTTTTTAGTGGGCTGGATGCCTTTCCCATTTGTTTAAAGACTCAAGATGTTGATGAAATAGTAAAAACTATTAAGATACTGGAACCTGTTTTTGGAGGCATTAATCTAGAAGATATATCTGCCCCCAGGTGTTTTCACATAGAAGAGCGCTTAAAAAATGAAGTCAATATACCTGTTTTCCATGATGACCAGCATGGGACAGCCATAGTTGTAACTGCTGGCCTTTTTAATGCTATTAAAGTATCTGGTAAAAGCTTAACAGAACTAAAAGTAGTTATAAACGGAGCAGGCGCTGCAGGCATTGCCATAATCAAGCTTTTAATCCGTCTGGGCGTGAAAGAAGTAATTCTTTGTGATTCCTCGGGAATAATTTATCCTGGTCGTTCTAAGGATATGAATGCTTATAAAGAAAATATTGCTAAATTAATTAAAACAAATACTAACGGTACTTTAGCAGATGCTTTGCGGGGAGCAGATGTCTTTATTGGTGTGTCTGTAGCCGGGGTTTTGACAAAAGAGATGATACAATTAATGAATAAGGAACCTTTTATTTTTGCCCTGGCCAATCCTGTCCCAGAAATTATGCCGGAGGATGCCTGGGAGGCGGGAGCTAGTATTGTAGCTACAGGACGATCTGATTTTTCCAATCAAATAAATAATGTTCTTGCTTTTCCTGGAGTCCTGAAGGGAGCTATGGAAGTAAGGGCTACTGATATTAATATGGAGATGAAAATAAGCGCTGCCAGGGCTATAGCCGGGTTGATTTTAGAAAAAGAACTAAACCCCCGCTATATAATCCCTGATGTTTTTGATGAGCGGGTTGCCCCTGGTGTTGCTGCAGCAGTTGCCCGGGCAGCTATTAAAACTGGAGTTGCTAGAAAGGAGATAAGTCCCGAAACAGTGTACTTTAGAACCAGGCAGGTAATAAATCTGGACCACAAGGACTAGAATTAATGATAATTTTTAAAAAAAATCCCTTATTAAAAAGGGAAAGTTGAAAAGATGTCGAACTATATTAGTTAATAAAGAAATATAAAGATTATATTGCTCTTTCTATCCTTATATTTTATTGTACATAGCTATATGTTATTAATAAAATAAGGACGATGCTGAGCTTTGTTTTAATGTTTATGTATTTATTCTTATATATTATAAAAAGGAGGAGTTTTATGGAGCAGGTAGTTATGAATACAACATTGGAAGCATCTCAGCCCATAGTAGAAGAAGTAAGTAAAAAAAGTCATGTAGATATTAAGCAATGCTATCAATGTGGCACCTGTGCAGCAGGTTGTCCAGTAGGCTATCTAAGTGATTACAGTCCACGTCAGATTGTCAGAATGCTGCAAACTGGACTGGTGGAGGAAGTATTTAAGTCCAAGATGATTTGGTATTGCATAGGATGTGGAAACTGTTTATCACGATGTCCGAGAAAGCTAGATATTCCCCACCTTAACGATACTCTAAGGATTTTATCCAAGGAAAAGGGTTATCCACCTGCAGAAAAAGGCATAGACATTTTCAATGATTCCTTCCTCAAGACTGTTCAGCACACAGGAAGGCTATATGAAGCCGGGTTAACCATGCTTTATAATATGCGTTCCGGGAATTTTATGGCAGGGATGGATGTGGCACCTCATATGTTCAAGCTTGGCAAAATAAGTCCCTTCCCGCACTTGATCAAAAACAGAAAAGAAGTTTCACAGATCTTTAAAAAGGTTAATGAAATGAAAGGAGGAAAATAATGAAAATAGCATATTATCCCGGTTGTTCTTTAGAATCTACTGGTATAGAATATCACCTTTCCAATAAAGCGGTAGCTAAAAAACTAGGTATTGAATTATGGGAAATACCGAACTGGAACTGTTGTGGGGCTTCTCCTGCTCACCAGGCTGACCTGGTTCTTCCAAATGCACTTAATGCCCGCAATCTGGCAATTGCAGAAGAAGAAGGGCTGGATGTCCTTGCTCCTTGTGCTGCTTGTTATAACAGAATGTGTGCAGCTATAGAAACCATGAAAAATGATGAGGAAGAAAGAAAAAAAATCAATGATATTATAGGTAGAAACTATAGAGCTTCCAACAGAGCATTTAACATGGTTGAGTTTCTCTATGATAAAGTTGGTTTGGATAAAATTTCTGAAAATGTTCAAAAAAAATTAAGCGGCTTAAAAGTAGCCTGTTACTATGGTTGCCTGCTGGTAAAGCCTCCCGAACTCACAAAATTTGACAATCCTGAGTATCCCCAGACCATGGATGAGATAGTGAATGCTTTAGGGGCTACTACTCTAGAATGGCCTTATAAAACTGAATGCTGTGGCGGAGGTTTGGCTATTTCAAAAACTGAAGTAATTCTAAAACTAAGCAATGATATATTTAGTTATGCACAGGCTATTGGAGCAGACTGCCTGGTAACCGCCTGTCCCATGTGCCAGCTAAATCTTGAATTACGTCAGCCAGCTACTGAAAAAGAATACAATGTAAAGTACAATATGCCTGTATTTGAAATTACTGAGTTAGTCGGTTTGAGTTTTGGCTTCTCAGCTAAAGAACTGGGTATTCATAAGCATTTTGTTAATACAAAACCATTGCTTGAAGAAAAGCAGTTAGCTTAATTAATAACTCTGTCATTTAAAAGCCGGTTATTGGGGGTTGACTGTACTTTGTGAAAAATATCAGGTAAATGATTATACCTTTTTCGGGGCTCTAGTCCGTGTTTTCACAAGCTACGCAACAGTTATTTAGTGTTTTAAATAAGAACAGTTAAAATGCCAACCAGACTAGGGTGGTGATCAGGTGAGGGCAAAAGATATTTTTGCCGGGATAAAAATAGAATTACAAGAATTAGAGATAGGTCTTAAGGAAGCATTAGACTCTAAAAATGATTTAGTGGCAGATATATCTTCTCATTTATTAAGTTCTGCTGGTAAAAGACTCAGGCCAGCATTATTCTTTTTATGTGCAAAATTAAAAAGTGAAGATATTAAAGATTTTATGTCTGTCGCGGTAGCTATTGAACTTATACATTCTGCTACTCTGGTTCATGACGATGTGGTTGATAATTCTAATTCCCGGCGGGGCATACCATCTGTTAACTCTAAATGGGGTAACCAGGCATCTGTGCTGACAGGGGATTATCTTTTTGCTAAAGCTTTTGCTCTTTTGACCAGTGTTGGTTACATGTCCATAATTGATGTAATGTCTGAAGTAGTTGAAAAAATGTCAGAGGGTGAAATACAACAGCTAGAGGAAGTTTATTCTCCTGAAATAACAGAAGAGATATACCTGGATAGAGTTAAGAAAAAGACAGCTTTATTTATATCAAGCAGTTGTAAAAGTGGGGGAATAGTTTCAGGGGCAAGTGAAATGGAAGTCAAGTCCCTGCAGAGCTATGGATATAACCTGGGAATAGCTTTCCAGATTATTGACGATTTACTGGACTTTCTTGGTGATGAAAAGGATACAGGCAAGCCGGTAGGTAACGACTTGAGACATGGGACAATTACTTTGCCTGTAATTTATATGCTGGACAGTTCTAAAATGAGGGATACATTTAAAGCAGACATCAAGAAAAGAAGGGTAAATGAAGAGTCTATTAAACAGATTGCCAGAGAGATAAATGAGACTAAAGCCTTTGACAGGGCATATAATCTGGCTGAAGAGTATGTTAATCAGGCAGTTAGTGATTTGGAAGCTTTTCCAGATAGCTCCCACAAGCAAACCCTTGAATATATTGCTAGATTTATACTAAACAGATGCTACTAAACTAATTATTTAAGTTTTTATATATTTAAGGAGGCAAAAATATGTCGCGCTGTAATGCGCCGTCTTCAATCGTTAAGCGTCTTCCTGTTTACCTTAGAATACTGGATAACCTTATAAAAAAAGATGTAGATATTATATCCTCCAGAAATTTAAGTGACCAAACCGGTTTCACGGCGGAGCAAATTCGCAAAGACCTTGCATATTTTGGAGCTTTCTGTACAAGGGGAACTGGTTATAACACGGTATATTTAAGAGAAAAACTCTTAAAGATAATAGGCTTGGATAAAGAAACCAATGTTATAGTCCTGGGTACAGGAAACCTGGGGAATGCATTTGGTCGATACAATATATCAAAAAATCCTTATATACGTGTAGTGGGAATGTTCGATATAGATCTAGAAATTATTGGCAAAAGAGTAGAAGGTTTATATATTGAACATATTGACAGGATGCCAGAGATAATTAAAGAGTATAACGTAAAGGTAGCCGTTTTAACAGTTCCCGCAGAGCAGGCCCAATATGTGGTAGATATATTGATTAAACATGGAATAACTGCAATATTGAATTTTGCCCCTACCAAGTTAAATGTGCCTAATTATGTTCACGTGCATAATACTGACCTTACTATTGAGTTGCAAAGTCTTATATATTATAGTTCTTCGGAAGAAGAAAGAGGAATCAGGAGATAATAGAAGTTTATATTTTAAATGCAGTTGAAATAGTTGAAATGGTTTAGATTATACTAAGATTTATTAACTGAATCACTACTATTATTTCAGATCTCTTGAGTTTTTTATTTATTTTTGCTATAATTGTCTTACAGTATCATTGCATTATCATTACAGCATCAGCGGAGCAAACAAATTAATAAAAATGATTGACTTTTAATAATAGATTGTGTATACTATGAAGGTGTCAAGGGCGGATAGCTCAGTTGGGAGAGCACCTGCCTTACAAGCAGGGGGTCACAGGTTCAAGCCCTGTTTCGCCCACCATAAATGGAGCTGTGGTGTAGCGGTTAACATGCCGGCCTGTCAAGCCGGAGATCGCGGGTTCAATTCCCG
>CAYYWR010000005.1:0-17656 GCA_964474145.1 uncultured Syntrophomonadaceae bacterium | reverse complement strand
ACATGATACGGTAAAGGATATGCCTGAATTTCTTCGTAATTATTATTCATCCACTCACCAAGTTTTTTAGCTACCCTGGCAAGCTTTTGGTTCCCTGAGGGTAGATGCTTCCCATACCACCAGTCCATTTCCGGCTTATCTTCAGGATGTGATATCCCAACTACTATAACACTTTTTCCGTTTTCAGGCCATTGGACTACTTCTGGCTTCAGCCCTCCTTCAGCTTGTCCCACCTTTAACCGGGGTATTTGAGGTGCTAATTTGTGGGAGGGAGAGTTTTTTAACTCAGCAATATCAGCAATTCCTACTAAATCTGCTCCATACTCTTTTGCTTTTGTCAGCACCAGTGACGATAATTGCAAAATATCAGTTTTGTTCAAACAAAACATCTCCTTTTCATTAAACTCATTGACTTCAGCAGTACAGCTATAATAATACTACAGCGAAAAAGATATGAGCAGTGCCACGGGGACGGTTTCAGCGTACCACAACCTTTTTCATCATATATTTAAGCAATTTTTAATATTTCTTATAACCAGCTTATTTATATCTTCTTCAATAAAGTTTAATATACCTTCTGTTTTTTTAAGCTTTTCTTTTGCTCCTATGAAATCATTGACTGTATCTTCACCAATGCTGACAGCGCAGTTGGGCCTATTTTTTGCTTTCATACTTTCACACTTTCATGCTCCATAATTAAGGGGAGACCTCATAAAAGGCCTCCCCTTAATTTCTCTTTATTTCTTTCTTTATTTGTAACTGTTCAGCAGCTAATCAGCAGTTGAAAAGGCCTCTGCTCCTCTGCCCTTCCAGCGGGGGAACATTTAGACCAGCTTGACCTGTGGCCAATGAAGCAAGAACCTGAAGCAGGCCGGCCTGCATGGATACATTACCTGATCAATATCTTAAATACTGCTAAGGAGCCGGGACCCCTTCATTAATGGCATCAGCCAGATCACTAATGGTAACGATACCCATTTCTTCCGCATCATCTGCCCGCATCATAACAGTGTAAGTGTTATTGAAATCGGAGTAGTCTAACCAGACAATATTGTTTTCCTCCAGATCTCTTTCCTTAACTTTATCATAGCATTCCTGGGGGTCGGTTATGGGATCTTCTTCTCCCAGAATTGCCATCCAGCCAGTACCAGTATATTCCCAGTAAAGGTCAACATCTCCTGTTTCCAAGGCCTCCCTCACAATAGCCGTTCCACCCAGGGCGGTGTTATCATCCACTTCAAAGCCAGCATCTTCCAGGAGATAAACAGCCATCTTGCCTAAGACCAGCTGCTCTGTAAACTCCTTGGACCCAACAGAAACAGGACCCTTGTCTCCAGCCGGGGGATCTTCACTGATCAATCCATTATCCAGCAAGAAATTGCGAGCTACATCCGTGGGTTCTTCTCCTTCGATATCGACTTCAGCATTTAAATTCTGCATGGTTTGGGTATCCAGGTAAGGAATTACTGCATTAAACACATCCTGCATTTCCGGATACTCATCCAGAACTTCCTCCCGAACTGTTACGGCACAGTTATAAACCGGGTGGTATAAATTGTCATCCTCCAGGGTAACCAGGTTAAAACCGGCAATACGGCCATCGGTTCCAAAGCCCATTCCCACTGGCACATCTCCATCCCGCAGGGCATTATAAATAATTCCATCGTCCATGATTACTTCATCATCAAATTGAAATTCGTAGTGCTCCTGTAATCCAGGAAGTCCATCAGGGCGGGCAGAGTATTCATGGTTGGTAGCAAACACCCATCCTTCACCATCAACAGCCGGTTCGCAGCCACTCCCAAGCATCCCTATTAAAAACAGGGACGCTACAAGCAGAACCCAAACTTTCCACTTTCCTTCAAAGCGCATTTTTTAGAAAAACCTCCTCTTATTTTTTTATTTTAAGCACCACTTATATTTGAAAAGTCGTGCAAAAAACCAGAGTTAATATAAAATTGATTTTACTGCATCAAGTCGATTTCTTAGTGTAAGAAGCAATTTTTTTCTTTTTTTATTTTGAACTCAGGAGATATTCCTCCACCTGACCCAGAATATGATCCATAAAAATGGCCAGGGTAGCGCTAAGGGAGGCTCCAGTAAAAACCAGTATATCCCTGCGCAAGCTTATCCCGGTAGCGATGGGGTCTCCCAGGCCGCCCGCCCCTATAAAGGTAGCCAGGGTAGCCGTTCCTATGCAAATCACTACAGAAGTCCTGATGCCCCCCATAATAACCGGCAGAGCCAGGGGAAGCTCAATCCTGGTAAGCACGTTGAAACTGCTCATGCCCATGCCCCTGGCTGCCTCTAATATTTCAGGTTCAATACTTGTTATTCCGGCATAAGTATTACGCAAAATAGGGAGAATACAGTAAAGCCACAATGCAAATAAAGCTGTTTTAAAACCGAAGCCCAGATAAACAAATGCGATAGCCAAAATAGCCAGGCTGGGCACAGTTTGTCCCACGTTAACCACACTTTCTATAATCTTGCCCAGTAGACGCAGAGAAGGTCTGGTTAACATAAGACCAAAGGGTATCCCCACAGCAATGGAAAGTCCCAGGGCTGCTACCACCATTAAAATATGCTCCTGATAGTAACGAATAATATTGGAATAGGTCAACAACTGGGCTGCTGTCCAACCTCCTGGAAAATTGACCACGTAAATTATGATAGCCAGAGTTATAACTACCAGGATAATAGGAGTCAATATCCATTGAATCCATTTATGCCGCAGAGTTTGACTCATCCTTCACCACTCCCATAATATCGCCCAGGGTTATTAACCCCTGTACTTTTTCGTCTTCACCTGTGACTACCACATAGCCTTCCCCGTAGTTAAGCATTATGGAAAGTACATCGTTAAGGGTAGCGTCATCAGTACAATAATTAAGAATCTCACTATAAATCTCCGAAGCTGTTTTCCCTTCGTCCTTTATGTTTTTTATATCGCTCTGGGAAATAACCCCCTTCAGCCTATCCTGCTCATCCACTACAGCTACTACCTCCAGGGGACTTTCTTCAAGACTTTCCTTTATTTTTCTTAAAGTGTCATTTAGCCCCAAAACCGGCAGTTCCGGTTTTACCACGGATCCGGCTTGGATCAAGTGAAGCCTCTTTATGGAGCGATTTCTACCTACCAGGCTGGCCACAAACTCGTTCTTGGGAGTAGAAAGAAGCTCGTCAGGTGCGGAATACTGGACCAGATCACCCTCACGCATAACGGCAATTTTATCCCCCATTTTAATGGCCTCATCAATATCATGGGTTACAAAAACAATGGTTTTTTTCATCTGCTCCTGCAGGCGAAGGAACTCGTTCTGCAAACGACCCCGGGTAATAGGATCAACAGCACCAAAGGGCTCATCCATCAATAGAACCGGAGGATCAGCTGCCATGGCCCGGGCCACCCCAACCCGCTGACGCTGCCCGCCGCTTAAAGCAGAAGGACGTCTTTTGGCATAAATTGATGGGTCCAGACCCACCAGGGCTAAAAGCTCATCTACTCTCTCCTTTGTCTTATTCCGGGGCCATTTTAATTCCCGGGGCACAGTAGCTACATTTTCTTCGATGGTCATATGGGGGAAAAGGCCAATTTCCTGAATTACATAACCAATATTGCGCCGCAGGCTATTGGCATCAGCCTGGTAAATATCTTCACCGTTCACATAAATTTTACCTTCAGTCACATCATGAATTCTATTAATCATTTTCATGGTGGTAGTTTTGCCACACCCTGAAGGGCCCACAAATACACATATTTCCCCTTCCTTAACTTCTAAGGTAAGGTTATTTACCGCCGGCTTTTCATGTCCCGGAAATATTTTGGTAACATTTTCTAAAACAATCATCCTTCTATCTCCCTTCTTTTAGTTTGCTTTCCTTACCTGGTACGGGCTAAAAGAATATCCTCTACCTTTCCTAAAATCAGGTCAATGGTAACAGCAATAATGGAAACAAAAATTGCTCCGGTAACTATCCGGTAAGGCTGGGAACGGGATATGCCATGAAATATTAATTCCCCCAATCCACCTGCCCCTACATAAGCAGCAATGGCAGCAATACCTACAACCATAACCATGGCTGTGCGGAACCCGGCCATAACCACAGGCAGGGCCAGGGGTATCTTTATTTTTATAAGAATTGCCAGCTCAGACATGCCCATTCCTTTGGCTGCCTCCAGCACAGAAAGAGGAATTTCCCTTATACCGATATAGGTATTACGTGTTACGGGAAGCAGGGTGTATAGAATAAGTGCAATTACCCCCGTAGTAAAACCAATGCCAAATAAAGGGAGCAAAAAGCCCAGCATGGCAAAACTTGGTATAACCATCATTGTCTGGCAAACCCCCAGCACCACATTGGCTGCTTTAGGGTAATAAGTAATTATTACCCCGGCAACAAGGCCAATAACAATAGCTATTATACCGGCTAAAAGCACTAAATGCAGGTGCTCCAGGCTTAAGCTGCGAATCATTTCCTCTCTACTTATAATAAAGCTAAATAATTCCCTCATAAATGTAAACTCCATCTGTTTCTCTCCTTTTTTACAGCACTATCCCTTCACCCATGTTCCTACACCCTCATATTATTTTAAACATTTTTTTCGTAATATTTGTAATATTCGTAATATTTATTATTTATTCGACCTGGGGAAAGGGAAAGGAAATTCCTTCTAAAAAGCAAGTAAAATTGTTAAGAAAATATAACATTTAGGCCTGTTCAAGAAGGACATTGACAGAATATGACGAATTATAAATATATCAGATAAAAGCTATAAGCAGCAGGGAACATAAAGTTATGCCGGATATAAAAGGGTGGTTGATATATAATGAAAAAAACTTTAACGTCCTTCCCCCTGGGCCAAACCGCAGTGGCATGGGATATCTCCTGGCTGGTGACAGCACCCCTGGGCCTGTGGTTGATGGCCTCTGTCTACGTACCCCTCTTTGGAGGTAACTTAAAACCCGGGGAAGCCTGGCTTTTGACACTTTTGATGAGTGTGCTCAGCGGTGTCTGCCTGGTGGCTCACGCTTCTGCGCACCTGTTTGCATCGCGCAAATGCAAGTCCGAGTTACCCTTCCCTCTCCCCATCTACCCCCTGGGAGACGCCTCACAAGTGTGGCCGGCCGCCCGGACCCCAGGGGATGAATTTTTAATCGCCGTGTCCGGCCCGCTTTGTAGCGGTGTTATAGCAGCAGGCTCATACCTGGTCTGGAATATGCAGCCTGCTCCCTACCTCAACCTTATTGCGCTATTTTTAGTGTTTTTTAACAGCGGGGTAGCGGTAATCAACCTCATACCCGCCTTTCCCCTGGATGGTGGCCGCCTCTTGCGAGCCATTTGCTGGAGATTATTGGAACGACCGGCTGCCGCCACGCTATGGGCGGCACGGGCGGGAAAGGGAATCTCCCTGCTGTTGCTGTTCTGGGCAGTCTTCTTGCTGGTCCAGCAAACTCGTTACAGCTTATGGGCCGGCGGACCTACCCTGGCTTTGGCCGTGCTGGTGATTTATCCCCTCTACAGAGAACCGGTGCGGTGGTGCAGGGCAGGCAGGGCAGCTCCGGTCAAAACAGCTTCAGGCCTGTTGCTCTACCTGCGAGCTTCCCTGGCCATACTGCTTATTGCCAGCCTCCTGGGCATTACTTTGACCCTGGTGCCCACCAATAACGGGATAAAGCTTCCCGGGGTATCTCCCGACACGGCTCCTATGTTTCAGTTGCCCCAGGAGCACCGCCATCCCGCTGCCGGCAACTTTCTTATCACCACCGTCGCTTTGCAGACGCCCGCCCTGGCGGGGCAATGGTTATACGCCTTGTGGAGTCCCGCTGCAGAGCTGGTATCCCCCCAGCGTATCGTGCCTCCAGATACCACCATCCGGGAAATGACCCTAAGCAACTACCGTATGCTGGAGACGAGTATAAACACAGCCCTGGCAGTAGGACTCGCCCGGGCCGGCTATCAGGTGAAAGTATCCGGTCAGGGGGTGCGCATAGTCTCCCTTATAAAAGAAAGCCCCGCTGGCGGTACTTTGCAACCCGGTGATGTTATCATCGGCATTGACAACCAGCCTGTTCTCACCCTTCCGGAACTGACCCAGCAGCTTGCACTAAAACAACCCTTTGAACCAGTGCAGCTGCAAATCCAGCGGGTAGACGGCAGGGAGGTTGTGTCGGTAAACCTCATGCAGCCCCTTGAGGCGGGTGCTCCTCCTCGCCTGGGCATCGCTATAGAACCGGCAGGCTATCATTATGAGTTTCCCTTCCCTGTAACTATAGTCCCTCAGAAAATAACCGGTGGGCCCTCTGCCGGGTTGATGCTGGCCCTGACCACCTACAACCTGGTTACCCCAAAAGATTTAACCGGTGGCCGCAGCATCGCCGGAACAGGCACTGTTGAACTGGAGGGTAACGTGGGGCCCGTGGGCAGCGTAAGGCAAAAGGTGGCAGGAGCGGAATTGGCCGGCGCCGCATATTTTTTGGTGCCGAGACAAAATTACCAGGAGGCTGCTGCCGCTGCGCGCTGGATTGAAGTAATCCAGGTGGACACTGTAGAAGAAGCCATCCACTTTTTGCAAAGTCTCCCCCAGTAGGAAACAGAAGAACCGGACCTATTAATAAGGGAAGCAATTACCCATATCACAAAAATATGGGCAATAATTATAATTTCTAATATCTACCCATATTTGCTTGAAATTTATAAATTTTACCTAAGAAATTATTTCACTTTTAACTATCTTGTTTTAAGCTTCCGATTTACCATATCAATATCAAATTCCTCATAACCCTGCCTTCTTCCCCAGTTCACCATATTCTCATGTTCCGGATGTTTCTTATCATTTATGATTTCCAAAAACTCTTCAAAACCCTGCTCTCCACCCACATCTTCCGGTGGTGTGTTCCCTTCGCCATCGATACAGAAAGGATAATTCCTGTCACATTCTTCTATTGTCTTTTCTACCTCAATGTAATGCTGCCAGTTATCCCCATAATCATAATTGTATTTCATCTTGGCAGACAAATAATCAGATAATTTTACTCCCTTTTCAATTATTATGGGCATATCATTTTCATATTCCAGAAAATCCTCTTCACTGCAAACCAAATTGACCACAGGCTTATAACCTTCTTTATGGTATCCTGGATGGTTAATTGATAAATCATTATCAATTTCTTCATCACTATAAATAAAAAATTCGTGGAGATGACAATCCTTCCATCCAAAGGACACCTGTAAAACTTCATGTAACCTGTCAAATGTTATATTCGCCGGAACCACTATTCTACGCCATATATTATGATTCCACAGGTTAAGGTTTACTTTAAGCTCCAGGGCTTTACAGCCAATAACGGGTTGACCGGCAAAACCCTCAAGATCTTTATACAGTTCCTCATGGGGCTCTATATATTTACGGGGGCCGTCACCTACTAAAAGCCTGCTTGCCCTGTTATTTAAGGTGCTTTGGTTAATGCGGTCCTCCAGCACATAATCCTCTAAATAATGCACTGTTTCACAGGATTTATTCATCCTGGCGACGGATTTTCTATCCTTTGTCTTTGTGTAGTAAATTTCTTTAGAATGATTAATATACTTATCTATGATTTCATTTTTAATGCCCTCTTCCTGAAAAGTCTCCCTTATAGCCTCCCTTATATGATCATCTAATTCTTTGAAGTCTTGGGCATTTAGACCATATAAAACTATAACGTACCTGTTTCTATCATTAACAAGAACTACAGCTTTCCTTCGGCTCATTGTTATCAGATTAGCATGCCAGGAAAAAAGAGGGTCCCCCTCTATATTTTCCCCAGCCTTAATATTTAACTTGTCCAAAAGTTTTTTTGTACATCTAATTAACACATTGGGACTCCTTTCATGTTTTAAATAACATTTTCTTCAGCAGCTAAACGTAACCTGCCTTCATTAACCGCCATTTCAAGCTTTATCCTATCTCTCCGACTATAGCAGAACAAGCACAGCAGCTTAGTTTGTTTTAATTTCATCTTTAAGAATACTTCATTGCCAGCTTATTTTATTTGTAACTATAGCACAACCTTACTGTCAATGCAACGCACGGCAAAAACATGAACCCATTATTTTACGATCCCTACGATCCCCTCGCTTTCACACTTTCCTCATAATTTAAGCCCATATGCGAAACCCGATTATCCCCCAGTAAGCCAGGTAAAGGGTAACGGTCATATTGGCCAGGGAAACCAGAAGGGAATACACCCTTAATGGAGTGCTGACCTCCCATCTCCAGGCTCTAATTGACTGGACCAGGGCAGCCAGGGATGTCAGGCCAAATAGCAAAGTTAAAAGGAACAGGCCTATAGACCACACGGTGAGGTTGCCAAACATCTCCATAGGATTGCCTCCCGTGGCAGTGCTCAATATCAAAAGAAGGGCAATACCCAAAAAGGTTAAAGCCGGTAACAGGGGCATTAAACGCAGGCTCAAATACTTTTCTTCCCTTAACTTTCCAAAGATTTTTAAGGGCACCCAGACCAGGGTAAACAGTAGGGAACTGGCCATAAGCAGGAAAGAAACTACAGTTAGCCCCAGGCGGGCCCAGTATCTCCAGGGAGGTATGGAGCGAAGATTCACCGACACGGGTCCACCATACCCCTGAAGAAACCAACCCCCGTCTTCCCCGGGAATAAAAACTGTTGTCGCCACAGGGTCTTCCGGGCCCCGGAACTTTCCTTCCCCCACGGGAACCAGTTCATTTGAGCCTCCCATAAGTGACCTGATATATAAATTTCCCTTCTCCTGTTCAAGGCGGGTTAATCCTAAAATCACTTCTAGAAAACGGGACACTTCCATCCGGGGAGTATAAGTTTCATAATAACCGGTATACTGTGCTAATTCCTGAGGAGATAAAGCCACCGCCTCAGGTGGCACTGTTTTTTCCAGGTCCCGGGCAAGATATCCTCTAGTCAGCCTTAATATTTCTACAAAAGCTGCTCCGTTAGGGGAGTTAAGGGAGCAAAAATAGCCAAGGCCATGTTCCGGCAGGTAGCCGTAGCTGGATAAGAAGCCATCAATACCTCCATCATGACCTGCAAAAACAAAACCCTCCTCCAGCGACTTGAAACTGCCCGGGCCAAAGCCCATCATCTGCAGTCCCTGTTCTGCAGATAGTGCTGTTTCAGGCCTTTCAAAGCGCTGGACGGATTCC
Organism: uncultured Syntrophomonadaceae bacterium; assembly: GCA_964474145.1. GTDB lineage: Bacteria > Bacillota > Dethiobacteria > SKNC01 > SKNC01 > PWHX01. The sequence goes on along the minus strand of CAYYWR010000005.1, from coordinate 8,475 downwards.
GGGGACAACAGGTTTTCTCCCTGATAAGTTCCCCTGTTCAAAAGCATCTGCATAAAGTTAGCCATTTCCCGGGGAGTCACGTTTAAGGACCCGGAGGGCCGGTAAATAATATGGGAATAGGGTATTTCTGATATGCCGTCAGGGCCATAGCTTTTTGACAATCTTTCCCGGGCTACAGGGGTAAGAGAAAAGGAAGCTGTTTCCATTTTTAATGGGGCAAGCAAATAATCCTGGACTATATCTTCAAATGACTTCCCTGTAACTTCTTCCGCTGCATGGGCAGCTACTGCAGGGCCAATATTGCTGTAAGAAGCATGTTTGCCGGGAGTCCAGCGAACTTCCCGGTTGCCCGGATTTATTTTAAGAGCTTTTTCCAGGGTAATATCCGGGTCTGAAATAACGGATTCCCTCAGGGACATATCATCGTAACCGGCAGTATGCTCCAGCAGGTGGACCAGCCGCAACGGGTTAGTATCCTCCCAGGGATTGTCCTCTGACAGCCCAGGAACCAGTTCCCCCAGGGGGTCTTCCAGTTTTAATAATCCTTTTTCCTGAAGCTTAAGCATGGTCAGTCCTGTAAAAGATTTAGATATGGAACCCACCCGGAACATGGTCTCTTCTGTAACCGGCCTCTCCTCTTCAACGTCTGCAATCCCCATGGCCCCTATCCAGAGGACTTCATCTTTGGAGGTCAGGACCACAGCAGCTCCCGGTGTATTGGTTTCAGAAAGCACTTCTTTAATACGGGTCTCTAATTCCTCCAGGGTTTGGGGGATACTGTTTTCCTTCTCCCGGGCTGCCAGCGCTACCGGGGCCGCTGGTGCGACACCAGTAAACAAAAGTAACGGGAGCAGTAATAAGATTATAACCCCTGTTATACTTCTATTCATTTTAATTATTCTATTCATTTTGTTTCTTCTCCCTTCATTGATGAAATTGATGAATGAACTTATAGCCATTCCATTAATTCTATGTAATAATATAGAAAGACTAATTTTCATTATACAGTAAATCTATTATACTACAGTAAGGCAGGTATAAATCATATGAAAGAGAAAGACTGCGTTTTTTGCACAAAGCCCCGGCAGGATGTTTTTTGCGAAAATCATTTGGCCAAAGCTTTTTATGACCTGTACCCGGTAAATCAGGGCCATACATTGATTGTGCCTAAAAGACATGTGAAAACATTTTTTGAAGCTACTCCTGAAGAACTGTGGTCCATAAATAATCTCATGTTTAAGGTAAAAGAAATACTGGAAGAGACATATAAGCCTGATGGATATAATATTGGAATTAATATTAATTATGCTGGTGGACAAACCATTTACCATCTTCATTTCCACGTTATTCCCCGCTACCGGGGGGATGTAGAAAATCCCCGGGGCGGAATCCGCCGAATCAAGAAAAGTCTAATCCCTTACCCCGCTGAAGAAGATTAAGTAAAGGCAGCTTATTTGAAAAATTTCCAGTTAGCTACTTGTCATCATACCGCTGCTCTTTCCCTTATCATCTTTAAAACCTATCTTCCCTGCCTCGGGCTTCGTGTTTGATTCTATCAAAAGACATTTTACTTGAGACCTGTCAAAGGTTTGTTTTACTATCATCTCTCTGGCCTTTACCAGGAATCAAAGTTAATTTTTATTGGCCAAACCAACTTTCGTCAGGTCTCAAAACCAACAGTTTAAGTTATGATATTTTTAGCTTACAGTGGGAAATCATTTTCCAGTGGAGATCATTTTCCATCCCCATGATCTGAAAGAAAAAAAAGAACCCATACCGCCGGAAAGGGTGAGCTGATAATGTTATGGAAAAAAATGCTTCGGGATATGTTGAGCAATAAAGGTTCATATTTGGCCTGCCTTGTGCTGATTATAATGGGGCTGATGATTTTTGTTTCTTTGTCTATTGCCAAAGACAATCTAAACCTTTCCAAAAATAACCTTTACCTGGAGCATAATTTTGCCCACGGTTTTGCAGAGCTGGATTCCATGCCTGAAGCTAACATAGAAAGATTAACCCGGGTTGAAGGGGTAAATCAAGTAAGTGGCCGCCTGACAAAAGAGATCAGGATTAATGATCAGGACAGCGATGAAAGCGTCTACCTCAAGCTGGTCTCCCAGGACCTGAGTAATCCTGAAAGATTGAACAGAGCCGGCCTGGTATGGGGACAGGAACTGGAACCCGGAGAACCTTACGCCTGGCTGGATAGTGCTTTTGTAGAAGCCCATGAACTGGAACCAGGTGAAGCAATAGAAATCATTACTCAGGGCAGGCTGGAAGAAATCATCTTTCAGGGAGAGGCCATAAGCCCGGAGTTTGTTTATATATTGAGGTCAGAATCCGAAATTTTCCCCAATCCGGACCAGTTTGGTATAACCTTTCTTCCCCTGGAAACCATGTGGTATTTTTTTCCTGATAAGCGGGGGACAGTAAACGACATAGTCTTTACTCTAGATGAAGGGGCTGATTATAACCGGGTGGAGGAAAGGCTGGAGCTGGAACTGGAGCCATACGGGCTTAAAAACATTTATCCCCGGGAAGACCAAACCAGCCACTTTATTTTACTGGAAGAAATTGAGGTCATTGAAACTCTGGCAGCTTTTTTCCCTATTTTAGTCCTTCTCATTGCTAGTTTTATTATCTTTATCCTTTTAAAACGCCTGGTGGAACAGCAACGAACCCAGATCGGAATTCTAAAAGCTTTCGGTTACACCCGTGGGGAGATAATGCTGCATTACCTTTCCTACTCCATTATTCTTGCCTTGATGGGGGGCGTGCTGGGAAGCGTCATGGGAATGTGGATGGCCAATCCCCTGACGGGCATGTTATATGATTTTTTCAAGATGCCTGAGGTTTACGAGGGGTTTTCCCTATCTTACCTGGGTCTGGGAATTTTGCTGTGCCTGTTGGTGCTGGGTTTTGCCGGCTTTCTGGGGTGTAGAAATGCCCTTAAGTTAGAACCTGCAGAAGCCATGAGGCCTCCCGCCCCTGTTTCAGGCAAAAAGAATATATTAGAAAAAGTAAGTTTTTTCACGGAAATGCTAACAGTTCAGGGCAAAATGGCGGTAAGAAATCTCAGTAGAAGCCCCATCAGAAGTGCCTTCATGTTTTTTGGGATTATGATAAGCTGTTCCCTGGTTTCTTTTACCTGGTCTCTAGTTACTGATGCCATGCCCACTTTTATGCTCTATCAATATGAGGAAGTAGAAGTATACGATGCCAAAGTCCGGCTAGCCAATCCCCTGGCCGCCGCTCCGGCTCAACAAGAACTGGAAACAGCTCTGGAAGTAAACAGGGTAGAGCCTATGGCCGAGGTGCTGGTAAAATTGTCCCATAAATGGCGGGAAGAAGATATACTGCTGCTGGGTTTAAATAAAGATGTAAGACTTTACAACATCCTGGATTCCGACGGCACCCGCCTGCTTCCTTCAGATGAAGGATTAATTCTTTCGGAACGTTTGGCAGAAAACCTGGGGGTTCAGACCGGTGATACCCTGGAACTGGAAAGCCCCTACTTGCGGAGTCCAGATGATACAGCAGAAGTCAATGTGGTAGATATTATCCCCCAGTATATCGGCATGAACGCTTATATGAAACTGTCCGGCCTGTATGAGTTGCTGAATCAAAACCCTTTTGCCACATCAATGCTGGTTGAATTTCACCATCAACAGGGGAGCCTTTCATCTCTTCAAGAGCACTACAGGGAGAGCCATGTGGTTGCCGGGATAGATGGGAGGGAGAGCATGATGAGCCTTATGGAAGAAACATGGGAAACCTATAATAACATAATCCAGCTTTTTGTACTCATTGGCATCATCTTTAGTTTTTCTGTGATATATGTTTCCAGCTTTATTGTTTTATCGGAACGCAGCCGGGAACTGGCTTCCATGAGGGTTTTGGGAATGACCTCCCGGGAAGTTTTATCAGTTATTACCTTCGAACAGTGGTTTCTCAGTGTTTTTGCCATAATAGCTGGAATTCCTCTGGCCCAGCTCATTCAAATAGGGTTTGCCAGGGAATGGAGCACCGATATGTACAGCATGCCTGGGGATATATCTGTAAACGCTCTGTTCATAGGAGCCCTGTTCACGGTTTTTTCTATATGGGTAGCCCAGCGCTTTGCCTTTAAAAGAGTTGAAAAACTAGACCTGGTGGAAGTTTTAAAATCCAGAGAATAGTAAGGGAAATTACTGGACCCACAAGAAGGTGATCTGGCCAAGGACACCCGGGTTTCGTATTCCATCATTCATGGAGGTGAGTGAAAAGATGAGTGACCACAAGTATAAGAAAATAGCTTCCCAGGAATATGTCTGGCAAATCCAGGTGCGTACCGAGGCTCACCTTGACTACTGGATAAGAGATTACCTGGGCGGGCTAAAAATCAACCATGAAAGAGACGGAAATACTACTTTAACAGGAAAGCTACCAGATATGTCCGCCGTGTATGGTTTAGTTTTGCAGCTAAGGGATGCAGGGATTACCTTGCTATCCCTGCAGGTGGAAAGAACACAATGTGATAGTATTCTGTAATGCTGTTGCGATATAAGTTGCTATATAAAATGAATAACGCTTGTGGTTAAAAGGGAGCCCGCTGTTTGATGGGGTTCCCTTTTACTATGAAGACAGAGCATCCTGCTTTTTGAAGGCCTTTTTGAAGGCAGAACACCTTGCTTTTTTTGTTAAAAACAACCTGGATAATTACTTTAAGCTACATTTTAGAAGGAATAGCGTAAAGTTGTGCCGAATAAGTAATCTATCAGGAAATAATCAGGAAATGCCTGGGAGATTACCTGTCAGGAGGATAAGAACAGCATGGCAGTTGGAAATATATTAAGGGTTAAAGTCAATATTCCACCACCAGGAACAAATATAATTACACGGCCTTCCCTCCTGGAATATTTGGAGGAAGATCTAACTGCTAATGAAGGCTTTTCCCGACATCTGACCTTGATTTCTGCCCCTGCCGGTTTTGGGAAAACTACCCTGGCAAGGGAATGGGTGGAAAAGTGGAAGGATATCACTGCCTGGTATTCTCTGGACAGTGGAGATAACGAGCCTGAACGGTTCTGGTTCTACCTGGTTTCCGCCCTGCAAACTGTTCATGACTGCCTGGGCAAAGGAACCCTGGAAGTACTGCGCGCACCGTCACAGGCATCAGGATCCTCCAGTCAGAAAGAAACCCTCCTGACACCTCTTTTGAACGACCTGTTTGTCCTGGAAGAACCTGTTTTACTTGTACTGGATGATTATCACCAGATCAACAACCCTGATATACAGGAGAGCATGGTCTTCTTCATAGAAAATTTACCACCAACCCTTCACCTGGTAGTAACCACCCGTTCTGAACCTCCCTGGCCTCTGTACCGCTGGCGGGTCAAGGGAAATATGAAGGAAATACGTCAAAAAAACCTGAAATTTTCCCCGGAAGAAAGCAGTCACCTGTTTAACCAGGTTAAGGGGCTTCAATTGAGTGAGTCCCAGGTAAATACCCTCTTCAACAAAACCGAGGGATGGATTACAGGGCTGCAACTAGCGGCTATTTCACTTTCTACAAGCCAAAACAAAGATGAATTTATAGATAGTTTTGCCGGTGCCCACCGGCACGTGCTGCACTTTCTAAGCGAAGAAGTTTTTACCGGGCTACCGAAATCCATTCAGGATTTCCTGATGCAAACTTCAATTTTAAACCGCTTTTGTGCGCCTCTTTGTAATGCGGTCACCGGCAGAGAAGACTGCTCAGATGTGCTGATGGGATTAGAGCGTGACAACCTCTTTGTAATCCCCCTGGATGACCAGGGGATCTGGTACCGGTACCACGCCCTCTTTGCCGACCTTCTCCTGCACCACCTGAAAAACAAATACCCTGATAAAATCTCCCTGCTTAATATAAGGGCTGCTCAATGGTTCCTGGAAGCAGGAGAACCTGGAGAAGCAGTTCGTCATGCCTTGAAAAGCGAAAGTCCGGAAAAAACAGCCCAAATAATTGATGAATATCTGGAAGAAATTATGCAAGAAGAGGGCCCCGGGCTGGTTATCCAGTGCCTGGACAGCCTCCCCCCGGAAATATTGAAAAAATACCCTTACCTGGCAGTTCAAAAAAGCTGGTTTTATTTTGTTTATAAAGGTAAAGACCAGGTAAAAAAGTTGCTGGAGCTGGCTGAAGAAGTGGAAAAGGAAGCAGGCAGTAACAATCAGTATGGACATAAAGAGATTGCTGGAATGCTGGAGGTTGTAAAGGCTTATTATAATGTCTACTACGCCCGCAACTCCCCCCGGGCCCTGGAAAATGCCCAAAAGGCCCTGGAACTGCTGCCCTCCAGCAGCAATTACTGGCGTTCAAAAGCTGGCATTATTTCCGGTGATGCCTGGTTATTCTCAGGCAACCCCAAAGACGCCTATTCATTCTACCGGGAGGCCTTCCAAAATGACCAGGCTTACGGCAACCTCTATTTAATCTTAACCACAGGTTTCAAAGTAGCCACCAGTCTTTACTACCTGGGCCGGTTGCAAGAATCCCAGGAACTCATCCAGGAAATGATTGAAAAATCTAATAAAGGTGGATTGTCCAGGATGTACATGACAGGACTGTCCTGGACCCTGCTGGGAGAGTTGCTAAGGGAAGGAGGCAGCCTGAAAGAAGCAGAACACTGCATGGAAAGGGGCCTTTTTATAAGTGAACCTTCAAAGCCTTCCCTGGGATGGAACTACCTGTATATAATAAGTCTTGCCTTCTCAAAACAGCAATATGACGAGGCTTTAGCAACTGTTGGTGAAATAGAAAACCTGCACCAGAAAGTAGCGCTGCCTGATTTCGTACTTGTTCCTGCCGCTATCTGGAAAGCACGTATTTTTTTAGAACTGGGCAAGTTTGCAAAAGCCCGGGAAGCACTCTCCAGGGCAGGTATATCAGAAGACAAAGAGATACAAGGCGGAAAGGAGCGGGGCTACCTGTTTCTCTCCCGCATACTGCTGTTAGAAGGTAAAGGAAATATTGACCTGGCAAGAAAGTTCCTGGATAATGTAGAAAAACTGGCAGCCTCAGGGGAATACCGAAGATTAATCATTGAAACTCATCTGGCTAAAGCCTTCCTGGAGAAAAGGGAAGGTAAATTGGAGGCGGCTGAAAATCACCTGGCTTTTGCCCTGCAGTCAGGGAAAGAGGCAAGATTTTTTCAAGTATTTGTGGACGAAGGCAGGCCTTTAGGCTCCCTTTATGCCAAAATTATAGAGGGTATGAGGGGCAGAGGTTCTCTTACCAAAAACAAAGAACTCCTGGAGTATATAAAGAAAATATGTAATGAACTTTCCCCCGAAAAGGAATTCACTGGTAAAGCAGGCATGGCCCAAAAAAAAGCCACAAAAACTGTAGAGAACTCTTATCAGGAGCTGGTTGAAGATCTAAGTGCCCGGGAAATAGAAGTGCTGTCACTTCTGGCCCATGGGTTGTCCAACCAGGAAATATCTAAAAAACTCTACCTTTCAGTGGGAACTGTTAAATGGCATACCAGCAATATTTATGGAAAACTGGGCGTCAGAAACAGGGCAGGAGCTGTAGCCATGGCCCAAAAATTAAATTTATTGGGCATGTAACTATTTAAGCTTATCCCGCATCACCTTCATGTAGGCACTAGAGAGGGCGTATTTTGCCCTCAAGGGGTTTACCATAGCATACAGGTTATTTTTGTATTCACGGTCTGCCCCTCCTTTTTTGTATAATGACCTGAATTCATCAAGCAAATCAGGGAAATCAGATGCGATAAAGTCAAAAAAATGCTGCCGGGTTTTGCCTCTTAAGTATAATGTTCCCGGCAGTACATAGTGCACGCCGCATTCCCTGGCATTGATGAATAAGCTTTCAAAGTTTTCTTCAGCATCGGTTATTAAAGGGATAATGGGCATCAGATGGAGGCCGACACTGGCATTTGTTTTTCTGAACTCTTTTAAGACATTAAACCTGTCGGAGGGTGAAGCAGAACCGGGCTCAATCTTACGGGAAACCAGCTCATTCACGGTAGTAATTGTTGCGGCGATATTAATATAGGTAATTTGAGAAAGCTCGTCAATAAGCTCATAATCCCGCAAAACAAGCTCCGATTTGGTGGAGATAATGGCCGGGGTTTTGTATTTTATGAGCAGTTTTAGGATTTCGGGCATTAAACGGTATCGCGACTCTGCGGGCTGATAGCTGTCCGTTACACCGCCGATATTAAGAACCTCCCGTTTCCAGCTCTCTGATTTCAGCTCTTTCTCAAGCTGTTCCACAATATTGGTTTTTACGAAAATATCTCTATGAAAATCCTTCTCGCCGTCTATATAGTCATGGGAATACATGGCATAACAGTAGCGACAGCCATGACCGCAACCACGGTAGATATTCAGATCCCATCCGTAGGGGATTTTTCGTTTAAGCTTATTAAGGGCGCTTTGCACCGTTATCTCTTTATAAATCGGCTCCACTTTCATTATCCATTATCC
>CAYYWR010000004.1:0-17955 GCA_964474145.1 uncultured Syntrophomonadaceae bacterium | reverse complement strand
AGGGAAAAAGGGAAAGTTTCATAGTATGTATTGCTTTTTCAAAGAGAAGAGGAATAAGGGAAATCTTAGCTGAAAATTTTCAGCTGGAGTATTACAAAACATATTACATGAGGAGGGTTACCCATGAAGGATATAATGGTTAAAGATATTATGACCAGGCCGGTTTTTAGTGTGAGAAATCAGGAATCACTAAAAAAAGTAGTAAAGCTTTTAGACCAGAATAATTTCAGCGGTTTGATAGTAGTTGATGAAGAAGAAAAAGTAACAGGTGTGATTTCTGAAAGGGATGTTTTAAAATATACCCGCTGGGTGGTTGGCCATCCTGTAAAAGATCCTTATAAGCTTATGGATGATGAGGCTGAAGCAGCCCATGTAAGTGGGCAAAGAGGCCTTGATGTAATTGAGTTTGTAGCAACAGCCACTGCAGAAACGGTAATGACCGTCCAGGTGATAAAAATAGAAGAGGATAGTCCTGCCTTAGATGCTGTCCGCTTGATGAATAAACACAATATAAACCGGGTTCCGGTAGTAGACAGCTCTGGAAAACTCAAGGGCATAGTTACCAGGGCAGATGTTCTAAAAGAAGTGGAAAAATGGGCAAAATATTTATAAGTAAAGGGGGTAACAATAAATGATGAAGGATATTTACCGGGGCGGGCATTACCGTATCTTATCAGATGAGGAAATCCTCCAGATTCATGAAACTGCCTTAAAAATTTTATGGGAGGTGGGCTTTGAAATATCTTATCTTCCAATGATAAAGCTGCTGGAGGATAACGGTGCTAAGATAGACCTGGAAAACGGCAGAGCTTATTTGCCCCATGAACTTGTTTCTGGCTGTATTAAGCAGGCTCCTGCTGAATTTAAGTTTTATGGCCAGGAGGAAGGGAAGGAAATAACACTGGGTGGGAACAAGGTTAACTTTGGAACCGGCGGGGAAGCCCTTTATGTAATGGATACTCATCGCAAAAGAAGGCCTGCCCTTCTCCAGGATATTGCCGACTTTGCCTGTCTTACGGATAAGCTGAATAATGTAGATTTTTTCATAATTCCTACTGTTGCCCATGATGTAAATATAAATATCTTAAATATTAACGGGTATTATCAGGCCATGAAAAATACCGGCAAGCCTGTGATGGGAGGGATTGTGAATGTTGAATCCTTGCGGCAGGTAATCCAGCTTTCTTCTCATCTGGCAGGCGGCATGGACAAGCTTCAGGAAAGGCCTTTTGTAGGATTTATAAGCACTGTGGCCAGCCCTTTAAAAATAAACAATGATCGGGTGGAGGTTTTGATGGAGGTGGCTGAACATGGGCTTCCTCTGGCTGTTTCCAGTGCTCCAATAGCTGGAGCTACCGCTCCGATGACTTTAGCCGGGACACTGGTTCAACAAAATGCCGAAGCACTGATAGGAGTGGTTTTAAGTCAACTGGTTAATCCGGGGACGCCTGTATTATACAGTGCGGTTCCCTGCACCATGGATATGCGTTACGGCTCCTTTCTTATGGGCAGCATTGAATCAGGATTGATGAATGCGGCTGTAACCCAGATGGCTCACTACTATGCCCTGCCCTGTTATATTACCGTGGGAGTTACTGATTCCAAGCTGCCTGATGCCCAGTCTGCCTATGAAAGCGCCACCACCTGCATGCTGGCAGCCCTGTCGGGTGGAAATTATATAAAGCAGGCCTTTGGTTTTTTGGATGGGGCTTTAACCATTTCCTATGCCCAGTTTATAATTGATAATGATATTGTAGGGAGCTGTTTAAGGACTTTGCAGGGGATTGATGTGAATACCAAAACGCTGGCCTATGAAGTCATTGCTGATGTCGGCCCTGGAGGGAACTTTCTGACACAGCAGCATACTGTAGAGCATTTGCGTACCGAAAAATATTTGCCCCGGGTCAGCTCCCGCCAGGATTACCACGCCTGGCTCAGGGCAGGGGAAAAGGACAGCTGGGAAAGCGCCGAAGAAATTGCCCGGCAATTGTTAGAGGAAGTATCAAAGAAACACATTCCTGATGACCTGGATATAGAGCTCAGGTCTCTATTCCCGGAACTCAAGTGACCAGGGAGAGGGGCCTCCCAAAATTTATCGTTAAACAAAATCCGCTAAGCCACAGGGGACATTTCCATCATATTCCCTTCGGCTTCCCTTCGGCTTCCCTTCGGCCCTTCTCTATGCTTCGGGTGCGCTGAAACCGTCCCCGTGGCACCGCTCAAATCTTTTTCGCTGTAGTGCTAACCTTACTTTGCTTTACCTTACTTTCTGCCCTGGCGATACTTGTTTTTCACATTTAGCGCCTGGGGACGCAAGTAGTTTCTGACAGGCACAGGTTTTCTGAAGAGAACAGCCATCAATGCGCTCCAGTTAAAGGGTATTAAAGGCCACAGGTAAGGAACCCCAAAAGACCGGGTTCTTAAGAGCACAATAAAGCCTACAATAAGTCCAAAAATAAATCCATAGTAAGTAAATAAACCAATCAATACCAGGAAAAGTAAATGGGCCAATCTATTGGCTAACTGAAATTCATAGCTGGGGGTTGAAAACATTCCCACAGCGGCAATGCTGATATAAAGGAGGACTTCAGGAATGAAAACCCTTACATCTACTGCTATTTCCCCTATTAGTATAGCTGCCACTAACCCCAGGGCAGTTGCCAGGGGGTTAGGGGTATGGATGGAGGCCATTTTTACCAGATCTACAAACACGTGGGCCATAACAAACTGAAGGGCTAAGGGAATGGGCCCTACTTCCTCTGGACCAATGAAGGCCAGGGCTTCCGGAAGAAGGTCAGGTTCTAAAGAGCCCAGGAGCCATAAAGGGGCTAGAAATAAGCTAATAAAAATCCCTACAAATCTAACCCACCTCAAATATGTCCCTACAACGGCATTTTGCCGGTATTCTTCTGCATGATGCATATGATGAAAGATGGTAGCCGGAGCAATTATAGCCGAAGGGGAAGTGTCAACCAGAACTACCACGTGGCCCTCCATTATATGGATAGAGGCCACGTCTGCTCTTTCGGTATACCTTACCTGGGGGTAGGGGTTCAAGTAATCTTGTATAATATATTCCTCTATAGTTTTTTCCGCCATGGGGATACCATCAATATTTATTTTGCCCAGCTCTTCTTCTATGTTTTTCAGCAGTTCAGGGTTTGTTACGTCCTGGAGATATAGTAAAACAACATCAGTCTTAGATCTTTCTCCAATGCGGAAGGGCTTAACCCTCAGCCTGGGGTCCCGAATTCTTCTTCTTACCAGACCTATATTGAACATGATGGTTTCAACAAAACCATCCCTGGAACCCCTGGTGACCCTTTCTACCTCGGGTTCTGCCGGATCTCTTGCAGGGTACCACCTGGTATCCAGTATGATGGCTTTGTCTTCTCCATCATTAAGTAGTATCATTTGACCGGAAAGGATTTCATCGATAATTTTTTGCAGGTCAGTGGTTACATCTGTCTCTGTATAGGGAATAGTTTTATCCAGTATTTTTTGGTGAGTATTGGGGACGATATCTTTCTTTTCTGTTAATATCAGACTCTGCATAATCAAAGTAACTATTTCATCATCACTAAAGGAATCAATGTAGCAGAGAACTGCTTTTTTCCCGCCTATTTTAAACTCCCTGATAATTACGTCCAGGCTTATATCAGTTCCCAGGCATTCTTCCAGAAAATAAATGTTCTCTTCTATATCCCTGTTAACCTTGCCCTTTAATTTCTCCAACATACTTTTTGTCAATTCTACTGCCCCTTTTTAAGACTATTTGCCGGGTTAGTTTTTAGGACTACAGCGATTTAAGATTAACGGTAAATTATTGTTGCCCCACTGTAATGCTAGTTATTAATATGTTTCCTTTTATTAGCTTAATTATTCAAAATACAATCTTATGATATAAGATAAGAGGCTGAAAAATGACTAAAAAAAATGGGCGAGTTTTTCAGACTAAAAATATTCTCGCCCATCAGTATTTAGGTATACTAATTTTAGATACACTTATTTAGATATATTAATTGTTGGGGATTATTAGCTCCTCCAGCATATTGTCGAATCTTGCCCCGTGTCCTTCTACTGCTTCTGTAAATAGCTTTTGTTCAATAACCATAGTTCCTCCCTGGGAATTATCTGCCAGGTAAATCCGCTTTACAGTGTCAGTTTCAGTGTCATCTTCAGCATAAATAAAGATACTTTCCAGGGGGCTATTTACTTCTTCATGGGTTACTACCTGATATTTTCCCTTGAGCTCATCTTTAACCTGAGTGGCTATATCATCAGGTTTTATATTTTTTTCCTGGGAAATTTTCATAAATACTTCCGGCAGACCTTCTGCTGTTGTCTGGGGGATGATTTTGTCGGCCCCATCTAAATCTTCCAGCTGGTACCTTTCCTGGTGGATATAAATATAGTATCCCAGTTTGCTTTCATGTAAAGTCATAACTGTTTTTTCTTCCATACCTTCAAGAACCTGCACAACTTCTTTGGTGGGGGGTAAAGTTAAACCTTGCTCCTCCTGGTCTTGATCATTACCATTTTCCTCGGGGCCTGGATCAGGTTTCAGACTAGAACCCTGCTCATTGTTATCCAGGTCTGCCTTCTGACAGCCTGGCATGATGAAAACCAGGGGGAAGATTACTAGTAGCAGTAAAATTACCAGTTTTGTGGAAAATAATTTTTTTCTTTTCATGTTCATGCTTTTTTCTCCTTTTGCTTATAATTTTTGTTTTTTCACTATTCCTATTAAACCACACTTTTGATTTAAATGTCTATTATGTTTCTATTATATTTCTATTATATTTTGGAAGGAAAGCACTATATAAAAAAGAATTTAAATCAATAATATTTATATCAGCAGCTGAACAGTTACAATTATTCAAGAAAGGGGTTTTTTATTATGCGGGTTATGCTTTGCACAGTGTTGAGCTTATTTTTACTATGTTCTTTTGCTTGCAACTTATTGTCGGTAGATCAGGAAGTCAAAGAAAAAGAAAATAACGAGTTCCGAATTACTTTTGATTCGCCTCAAAAAGAGGGAGGCGTTTCTCTAGAGGAGGCTCTTTTCTATAGAGTTTCCAGGCGCAGCTTTACAGATGAGGCTCTTTCTATTGATGCATTGGGTCAACTTCTTTGGGCTGGAAAGGGTATTAATGTTGATGGGATAAGCGGTGCTACCAGAACAGCACCTTCAGCCGGTGCTACTTACGCTATTGATCTTTACGTTTTAGTGGAAAATGTGGAGGAGGTTGAGGCGGGTTTGTATAAGTACAACACATCAGGTCATGAGCTCATTCAATTAAAATCAGGAAAATTAAGTGAGGAACTGGCGTCTGCAGCCCTGGGCCAGGGTTTTGTTGCTGAGGCTCCAGTGAATATTGTCCTGGTGGCAGATTACCATAGAACAGTAAGCCGCTATAGGGAGCGGGGGGAAAGATATGTGCATATGGAAGCGGGCCACGTTGCTCAAAATATTTCCCTTCAAGTCCAGGCTCTGGACATGGGGAGTGTTATAGTAGGTGCTTTTCATGATGATGAGGTTGCATCCTTGCTGCAGCTGGAAGAAGATCCCTTGCTTATAATTTCCCTGGGTTACTAGAAATGGTTCTATAATATAAATATAGCATTATAGCGAAAAGAAGATGTGGGTGCTGCTATCTGATAAGGCCCCCTTTGATAAAGCCCCGGAAAAAGATAGTGAAAAAAATTGAAAATTAAGATATAATGAAATTTGAAACCATGGAAAAAGAAGGGTTATGTAAATAATCATAAAAAGGAGCGATTAAGGAGGTACATAATTTTGTTCAAAAAAATGAATCTCAGATTCAAGCTTACATTGTTGTTTTTACTGGTTGGACTTATACCCATGGCAGTTATAGGGATTTTGGCTTATACAGCTGCTGAAAGGGAGATCAGGACAGAAGCTTTTAGTGCCATGAACATGTACGCCGGGCTGGTGGATGAAGAACTGGAGTCCTATTTCCTGGAGAGGGAGGGGGATGCCCGGGTTTTTGCCGGCACTCAGGATGTTCGACAAAGCCTGGAGGTCCTCAGGGAAGTGGGGGGAGACACAAATAATTCTGCCTGGATTCAGCGCCTGGATACCCTGGAAAATATGGGTTCCCTTGTAGTAGAAGAATACGGTTACGCCTTTGTTTTTATAACTGACCCTGCTGGAGAAGCAGTTTACAGCACCCGGGAGGAGGTTATCGGGGCTAATCTGATAGAGCGGGACTATATACAGGGTTCCCTGGAGGGAAGGGCTGCCTGGTCGGAGCTGTTTTATTCCGACGTAATCCATGAGAATGCCCTGGTTGTTTCTGTTCCGGTATTAAGTGCCGGGGAGGTTATAGGTACTGTTAATATGACCATGGACCAGACGGGTATAGACCGGGCAGTACATGAAGGGCTTCAAGAACTGGGGGCAACAGCGGATGCATACCTGATCGATGCCGACGGTTTGTTGTTAACCAATACCCTCCTGGGGGATTATGTTGAAGGTGCCGCCCTCCAGGAAAGCATAGATACCCATGCCGTAGATATGCTTTCGGGACCCATCAGAAGCGGTGATTTAGATTTTGCTGCTTCTGGTGAATACGAAGAATACCGGGGGGAGCCTGTGCTGGGCCAGGTAGAAGTTACCATGCTGGGGGATGTTCCGGCGGGGCTGGTGGTGGAAATTGATGTATCCGAGGCTTTTCAGGGAGTAGTAGCCCTTCGCAACATGATGATTCCCATCGCTGGAGTTTCTGCAGTGGTAATTGCTCTGATTGCTTTCCTGGTTTCCTCTGCTACCGTTAAGCCTGTGCAAAAAGTAAGTGATCTGACCCGGGAATTGGCCACCGGCGACTTTACCGTAAGGGCGGATATCAAGTCCCAGGATGAGATAGGTCAGATGGCTGCCAATCTGAATAAAACCATAGAGAGCTTGAGCGATACACTGGGCCAGGTTCAGGAGTCATCTAAGAATGTTACCAATGCTACTTCTGAAATATCCTCTGGCAACCAGGACCTTTCCCAGAGGACGGAGGAGCAGGCCTCCTCCCTGGAGGAGATTTCCTCTACCATGGAGGAAATAAACTCTTCCCTGGAAACAACATCTGGCAAATCAACAGAGGCAGTAGACCTTTCCAGCAGCACACTGGAAAGCGTGCGCCAGGGAGAAAGTGTAGTCAAAGACATGCACGGTGCCATGGAGGAAATAACCAGGGGCAGCCAGGAAATATCGGATATCATTCAAACTGTAAACGACATAGCATTTCAGACCAATCTGCTGGCCTTGAATGCTGCTGTTGAAGCAGCCCGGGCTGGAGAACAGGGCAAAGGATTTGCAGTAGTAGCTTCAGAGGTAAGGGATTTGGCCGGGCGCTCTGCCAAGTCTGCTAAAGAAATTGAGAATTTGATAAAGGAAAGTATTTCCCGGGTAGATAAGGGTAATAACTTGATGAAGGAAACGGACAGCATGCTTCAGGAAATTGTTGCCAACACCCAGAAAGCTACCGATGCAGTGCAAGAAATAACAGCGGCAATGCGGGAACAGTCATCTGCCTCCGGGGAGATTCGCAGTGCCATTGATGAGCTTAACCAGGTTACCCAACAAAATGCTTCCCTGGTAGAAGAGATTGCCAGTTCCAGCGAAAGTATGAATACTGAGGCTTTAGAGCTGTCTGAAAAGGTAAGTTTCTTCAAGATTTCCTGAACCCCTTATTTTAGTGAGATGAACAGCCTTAACCGGCGGGTTAATGGTGCATCTTTGAGAAATGTGTAGAATTTAGTAATCAGGAGGTTGTATAGTTATGAAGATACTTGTTGTAGAAGACTCCATGCTTTACCGCAAAGTTATTGTAAAGTATATGCGGGAACTTTTGCCCCATGCACAATTCATCACAGCTGTTAACGGCAGAGAGGGTTACGAGCTTTTTCAAAAGGAAAAGCCTGATACTATATTACTGGACCTGCTGATGCCGGATATGAATGGTATCCAGCTTTTGGAACTGGTGAATCAGGAAAATCCTGCTACTAAAGTAGTGGTTATCTCCTCTGATGTTCAGAAGACAACCAGGCAGGAAGTGGAAAGACTTGGCGCCCTAAAATTTTTCCCCAAGCCCTTCTCCCGGGAACAGGCTGCAGAAATTGCTGCGTTACTAACACAATAATATTATCGAGGAGGAAGTGTCATGTTCACCCCTGCACAAAAAGATGCCCTTCAGGAATACATGAATATATTTACTGGACATGCTGCCAGCCTTTTATCCCAAATGGTCAATAAAAGAATTATATTTTCCATATCAGAACTAAAGCTTATTCATGTTAATCAACAATCTGCCCAGGAGAGAGAATCTAATTACAGGGATCAACGTTTGCCCCTTATGTTCCAGGGCCACATAGTCTCTTCAACTATTCGCTTCGGTCGGCAGTTCTCAGGAAAGGCCCATCTTGTGTTCCCTGTTGAAGATAGCAAATATCTTGTTCAGCTATGCCTGCCGGAAGATACTGATTCAGAGCTAAATATTCCCGGCGAGTTAACGGATACAGATTATGATGCTATTCGGGAAATCGGCAATGTGATTCTTAACTCAATTGCCGGAGGATTTGGAAATCTCCTGGAAGTGCCCCTGGAGATTGAACTCCCGGAAGTAAAAGTCCTGGCCTCCTTTAACCCCATGGAGGAAAAGGAAGACCTGAAAAGTGAAAGATATATATTAATATTCTTTAATTCTTTTTCTGTTCAGGATAGTGATGTGGCAGGGGCAGTTGTGGTGGTGCTTAGTATAGATTCCATAACCATGCTGCTGAAAAAGATTGACCAGGTGCTACTGGACTGTGAAGAATAGGGCTTTTTTAAGGGGTTATATCTACAGGAGTAAAGACCATGAATTATGTTAGAGAAATAAGCAGTTTCCAAATAAACTACATTAAATATGAGGAAAATATGAGGAGGTGAAAACCCGGGTTACTTTTTATATATTTTAGTAACCGGGAATAATTATGCTGGAAAAAACAATTCTTAAAGATGGTGCAGAATATATAGGGGAGTTATTGGAGGGTGTTCCGGATGGACAGGGGACAGCCAGGTATGACAACGGTGCCGAATATCAGGGGGAATGGAAAGAGGGCAGCAGGCACGGAAAGGGGATAATTACCTGGCCCAGCGGAGGAAAGTATATAGGAGATTTTCATAAAGGCCTTCGCCAGGGCAGAGGGACCTATTACTATTCCAGCGGACATATATATGAAGGAGAATTTCATAACAACAAGCAGAACGGACTGGGTGTTTATATATACCCGGAGGGTAAAAAATATATAGGTAATTTTGTGAACTGCAAGCAGCATGGAGAGGGCAGCATGTATTATCCCGATGGAAAAATTGAATCAGGTATATGGAAGGAAGATGTGCTGCAGGATGATTTTTTTTAAGATAAATAGTGGCGAGTTACTGTGTGCCATGAATTAAAGGGGTAGGAGCAGGTAATAACTATGGATATGCTGGATAACATGGTTTTTCTGGACCTGGAAACTACAGGCCTGGAGGCAGCCACCAATGAAATAATTGAGATAGGTGCAGTTAAGTACAGCAAGGGAGAAATCCAGGAATACCACCAGCTGGTAAGGCCTTATAGGAGCTATATTTCTCCCTTCATTTTTAAAATGTGCCAGGGCCTTAAAGAGGAGGATTTACGTCAAGCTCCTTATCTTGGGGAAATTGAGGGGGAGCTTAAAAGTTTTATAGGGGACTATCCCCTGATTTGTCACAACGCCATGTTCGAAAAGTCATTTTTAGCCAGACTGGACCCTGAAATAGAAAACCCTATTCTGGATAGTCTGGAGCTTTTTTGTGTTATGAAACCCGGTTTTCCAAAGCACAACCTGGACTATCTTACAAAAAACTATTTAAAAGAGGAAAGAAGGGTGCAGCACAGGGCTTTGGAAGATGCCCGGGACACTTCCCGGCTGGTGGAAAAATTATTCAGGGAGCTAGCCTTATGGGAATACATGCAAATAGCAATTGAATACATGGAAGGGAGCGGCTGGAACTGGCTTCCCTATCTTAAAAACATTCCCCCTTCGGGCCTTGTTTCCCAAAACAGACCTTCTTCTACTATTACAGATATTACAGGTGTTAAAAATGATATAGAAGATAAAGATAACAATAAAGATAAAGATAAAAGAAAATCCTATGGCCCTGGCGACATAGAGGAGCTTATGAGGGACAGGGATATGTGGGAAGACTATTTCACCGGATATGAGTTCAGGGAGCATCAGCTGAAGATGGCCCTTTCCTTTAACGAATCTTTTCAGGAGGGGCAGGCGCTTTTTCAAGAGGCTCCTACGGGAAGCGGGAAAACTCTGGCATATCTTTTGGTAGCCGTGCTATGGGCTTATGAAAATGACCAGAAAGTGTTTATCAGCACTAACACTAAAAATTTGCAAAATCAGGTGGAGAATGATTTTTACTCCCTGCTGGGGGTGCTGGGTTTAAAGGGGATGACCCTGACGCGGATTAAGGGCATGGGCAACTATATTTGCCGGACAAGGGTTGAGGACCAGCTGGCCTTGAACCCCCATAATCTTGATGAGCGCCTGGCCAGGCTTTATATGATGAACTGGGTGGAAGCAGGCGTTGAGGGAGAAATCGGGGATATATCTTACTGGTTCCGGAAAAATAATAAGGGGGTGGAGCCCTTAATCAACAGTGTCAGGTGCCGAAAAGAGCACTGTAAAAAAGGGGAATGCAGGTACAGGCAGATATGTTTTTATCAAAAAAAGGTAAGATTAATGAAAAGGTCTTCCCTGTGTGTAGTTAACCACTCCCTTCTTCTCACCTGGCCCTCTGGTTTTCCTAAAATGGAAAAACTGGTGGTAGATGAAGCCCATGCTCTGGAAAAAGATGCTTTGGCCTGTTTTACAGAAGAGGTTTCCTATACTGAACTGAAAAGCCTTTCCTTGCAGCTGCTGCAGCCCGGGGACAAAGGCTACCTTTCCTTTTTACTATATTATGCTAAGGACATTCTAGAAAACACCGGTTATAAACGGGCCTTTGAAAAGGTGAAACAGTTAGAAACAAACATTAAGATTACAGGCAGCATAATGAACAACATAAGGCAAGAGGAGGTAGGCAGGGGAGATTACAGTTTTAAAAAAGAAATATCGCCAGAATGGAAAGAGTTAAAAGAAGCTGTCAACAAATGCTCAAAAGACTTAAGGGATATGGCGGGTATTATTGAAGAGGCTAACGATAAAGTTCTCCTGGAAAAAGAGGGTTTTGAGGAAACAGCTCTTTACCAGCAGGGCCAGGATATTATGGCCATCTGCCGGAGCTGGAGCAGAATACTGGGGGACTGTTTTGCCCTTGAAGAAGACAGTTTCTGCCGCTATTTAGAAATAAATGACTACAACTGGTACCTTCGTATTACTCCCCTGGATGTTTCCGGTTATTTTCATGATAAGGTTATAGAGAACTCCCAATCTATTGTGTTGACCTCGGCTACCTTAACGGAAAACGGCAGTTATAATAGAATAATCAGGTGCCTGGGGTTTGACAGCCTGGATGGAGAAGTCATCAGGTGCCAAAAGCCTGTTGAACCTGTTTTTGATTACAAGAATAACTGCGTTTTGGTTCTTCCCGATGACTTCCCCGGATACGGAGAAAGCCTTTTCACAGAAAGTGTAGCTCTTCTGGTGCAGCAGGTAGCCAGGATGCTGGGGGGGAAAACCCTGGTTCTTTTTACTAGCATTAAGAGGATGGAAGAGGTTTCCAGGCTCATAGAGGAGCCCCTGGGAGTTGAAGGTATAACCTGTTACACGGGGAAAGGTTTTTCCCGGCAGGGGCTGGTGGAAATGTTCAAGGAGGATGCCAGTGCTGTTTTGCTGGGCTCCAGGGGGTTTTATGAAGGAGTGGACATCAAGGGGGAGCAGTTGAGCTGTGTTATTATCGATAAGCTTTCTTATCCCTTTCCCGGGGATCCGGTTTTTAAAGCCAGGAAAAAATATTTGAGCGGCCTGGGCAAAAACTGGTTCCAGGAGCTTTCCCTGTCAGAGGCGACCCGAAATCTCCGGCAGCAGTTTGGGAGGCTTTTGAGGTCACAGGAAGACAGGGGCTTTGTAATGGTGCTGGACCAGCTGGATAAAAAGTCTGCTCCCGGCAGCAGGATAATTAAAGAACTGCCGGAAACGGAGATTTTCACAGGTGATATACAGAATATTCTAGAATATATGAGAAACAGATATAAAAAATGGGGCACATTGTAAGCTCAAAAAACAGAAGGTTTTTTTACTGGCAATTTGGGTTATTTTGTTTTTTGAGAAAACTTATCTTTTATTAAGAAAAAACTAAAACGTATAAGCAAAAAAATAATTCAAACAATAATACTACCCGAATATATAACGTACCATTACCCGATTAAATCCTATACAGCAGGTGACATAGATGAAAAATAAGCACTTAATATGGGTCTTTGTTTTTATTTCTGTTTGCGCTATTTTTTGCCCCCTTTACTTCTGTTTTCCAGACACAGCTCATGTTGGTGAATTATCTGATAATCAGGTGGTTAACCCCTATGAGGCTATTAATTATGAAAAGATGAAAGATTACCTTGAAAAGCTGGAGCTTGAGTTTCCTGAACTGGTAGAAAAAAAGGTGATTGGAAAGTCTGTAGATGGCAGAAATATTATTCTAGTAAAAGTAGGTAAGGGGGATCACCTTTTTAATGTTATTGGAAGTATGCACGCCCGGGAGAGGATTACTACTAATATTATTTTAAAGAATATTGAAGACTATGGAAATGCCTATAGAAATAATAAAAAGATTGACGGATATGATGTGAGAGAACTGCTGGATCAGGTGACCATTTACTTTGTTCCCAACGCAAATCCTGATGGGGTGGAATATACCATATCAGGGGAGGAATCTATTTTAACTGAAGAAGCCAGGGAAGCTTATCAGGAAGTTAAAACAAATCCTCATTCCAAATGGTGGAACCAGGACTTGAGGTGGAAGGCAAATATCAGGGGTGTGGATTTAAACTATAACTGGGATTTTGGTTGGCACCAGGAGGATAGCTGCTTTGATATAGGAGTGCCTGCGGATGCTTTTTTTAAAGGGCATTACCCCCACTCGGAACCTGAAGTCAAGGCCATAAAAAGGCTAACGGTTAGCCACCCTTTTTTAATGCATTTTTCTTATCACACCCAGGGAAGGTTAATCTTGTGGTATAAATATCAAACTGGTGAAGATCTGGAGGATGCTATTGAAGTTACAAGGAAAATCCAGGAACATACTGGTTTTATACCGGTTCCTGCGGTTGGCAGCATTCCTGAAGACTACAGGTCGTATCGGGGCTATGCCGACTGGACAGTGGCAGAATTTAATAAAATAGGTAAGACTATAGAATTTGCGCAGAAACAATACTGTGAAAAAGATTTTGATGAAATTTATAAGCCTGGCAAAGCGCTTCCCCTGCTTTTAGCAGAAGAAGTTTTAAGGCTGGAGTCTAAGTACGATCATTATGTTTATGTAGAGGGACAGTTAGTGCAGCGTTTTAAAAGCCTTGATGAGTCCAGGGAATTTATAAGCAAATATATTAAAGGCCAGGTTAAAGAAAGTATTAACTTGAAAGTGGTAAGGGAAGATGAATTGCTTATCCCGGGAGAAAAATCAGAGTATGAAGAGCAGGAGGGAGAAAGGCTGACAACATTTAAGGAATATCTTAGAGAGCTTGGTGAAAAGATTCAAAAATGGTATGGCAGCCTGGGGTTGAAAAAGTTCCAGGGATTATTATTTATATAATATTTGTAAAGCCAGATTTATTGAAGCCATGTTAAGATTTATTTCTTTGGACAGGCCGGAGACCGGAGACCAAATGAGAGGAGATGACTTATGAGTAAACTTGATAAGAATAATGTGAAGTCCAGTGAAGGAAAAGTAAGTACTTATGAAAGCGAGATTTTTGGTTTGGACGGCAAGGTGGATGGCTTTATAGTAGTGGACAGGAATTTTTCTAATGATGAGAGTCTTCCCAGTTTCATGCTTTCTAACATTAATCCTGTTACTACTGATGTAGATTATAACCTGGAAAGAATTAGAACTATAGCGGATATAGCTGCTAACAGCAGCATAAATATATTAGTTTTTCCCGAGCTGCCTATATCTGGTTATGTCTGGAATCCTGGAGAAGACAAATCTGAGGTTTCAGAGCATTTAAGGAGATGTGTTAATACATCTCCAAAGGTTAAAGAAACCATTGATCACCTTAGAAACTGCATGGCTTCAAGTCATTTAGATATGGTTGTTTTAAACAATGTAAGAATCGACGATGATGGAAAGCTTTATAACACTACTTTTATAATCGGTTCTGACAATGATTATAACGAGTGCTATTATGACAAAATCTTCCTCACGCCTGTTGAAAAAGAAATATTTCAGGGGGGCAATGACCAGCGACTGGTAGTTGATACCAGATGGGGCTGTTTTGGCATAACTGTTTGCTATGATTTATGTTTCGTGGGTATGGGGAAAAAGTACTCCTTTGAGGATAAAGTTGATGCAGTGATAAACTCAGCTGCCTGGAGGAGAGATTCGGTCAGGGAATACCCGGAGCTTAACTACAGGATGACTAACTACTACGAATATATCTGGGACTTGAAGCACTGTGCCCTGGCCAGTCACAATCAAATTTGGAGCATTGGTTGTACTTGTGTGGGTATTTTTGATAAAACTAATACCGCTTTTTGTGGAGGATCTGGATTCTGGTCTCCTTCTGGCATCCCAGTTTTACAGGCTTCCAAGTACTATGAAGAGCTTTTAATCTTAAGAAACCTGGACATCACCAAAAACATTCGCAACCAGGCTGTTGAGGACTTTGACTATAGCCTGGACCATAATCAAATATGGAAAAAAGTAAGGGATATATCCCCCCAAAACATTAGTTTATAAGCGAAGTCAAAGATGAAAAGCCTGGCAATATGTAATTCCTTAAGTTCCTGACTTCCTTTGATTTCCCACAAGGAGAATACTTATAATGTCTAAAGAAGAATATAAAGCCGTACGGCTTATAAAACGGTTAAACAGGTTTGTAGCATTGATAGAGGTGGAAAATGAAGAAAAGCTGGCCCATATTCCTAATTCGGGGCGTATGGGAGAGCTGTTATATCCAGGAGCACAGGTTATAGTTAAAAAAGCCGGAAAAAAGGAGCGCAAAACCTGCTATGATCTGCTATTTGCCTTTGATAATGGCACCATGGTCGCCATAGATTCCCGCCTTCCCAATAACCTGCTGGCAGAAGGCCTTCAAGGAGGGATGCTGCCAGAACTGGGTGGATACCGGCATGTGAAGCGGGAGCCTGGCTGGGGCAACAGCCGTTTTGACCTGCTTTTACAGGAAGATGGTCGAGAAGACTGCCTGGTGGAAATAAAATCGGTTAACCTGGTAAAGGAAGGAACAGCTCTTTTCCCGGATGCACCTACTCTTCGGGGAAGGAGGCACCTGGATGAGCTGGCCAGAGCTGCTGGGGAGGGAATAAGGCCAGCAGTCTTTTTTTTGGTAATGCGTGAAGATTCATACCGTGTTTGTCCTAATGACTCCCTGGACCCCCTTTTTGGAAAAGCTCTGAGGTCTGCCAAGGAAAAGGGGGTAGAGGTGCTGGCCCGGGGCTGCAGGTTAAAGGGTTACAGAGTTGAGATAGATAAACCTTTACCGGTTATATTATAGATTTATTGTAGATTGGCAGGGGTATCCATACCTGATTTTTCCACCAGAGCAAAGAATTCTTTGCTTAGCTGCTCCATTTCCCCACGGGCGTTCCGGAGATGCCGTGCCATACCGATATCTGCTATCTTGGACTTCAGCACCTGCTGAAACAGGGGAACTAATATTAAGTCCGGTATGAAAAAAATCAGGCGTAACTTGGGTGGTTCCACGGGGTAACCCAGGGCACGCAACACCTGGAAGGCTTCCCGGATACCCTGCAGGCACTTTCTTATATCTTCTTTGCTCCTGGATAGACGATAATTACAGGTTCCAGCCATATCCATGGCGTATGCAAAGGGAACAGCCAGGGCCACGTGATATCGCTTCCATGCATCAATATTTTTGCTGATTTCTACCTCAAATCCAGCTTTTTTAAAAGTGCCGGCAATTTTCTTCAGACGTCTGCTTTTTCTTCCATCCAGTTCACCCAGGGGCATTTTTTCGGTAATCATATAGTGAACTATATGACCAACCCGCTCGCCACCAGCGTTGGCATGGCCCATCATAACCCGTTCACGCCCCAGTGCATCTATCATGGCCTGAGGTCCTTCGGCAGTGTTGTTCATAAAGATAAATGCGGGTATATGGGGATTGGTGGACAGGGCAGAAAGGGCAGAGCCTAACTGAGTCTTTTGCACCAGTACCACGCACACATCAAAATACTCATCTCGGGGCATATGGTCCACTACTCTTACCTCCGTGGTAGTCTGCTCACCCGTATCAAAATTCTCCAGCACGATACCGTGCTTTTTTATGTCTTCAAACCTGGAACCCCTGGCCACCAGGGTTACATCTGTGCCCGCCTCGTGGAGCCTGGCAGCATATAAGCTTCCCAGAACACCTGCGCCAAAGAATAAAAACTTCATTTTTTTCATGTAAAGTCACTTCCTTTTGTTTATTTTTATCATAACTTAGTTAAAAAGTTTTTAAACCTGACAAAGGTTGGTGTTTTCAAAAACAAACTTTATATTTTCAATTATTTCATTTATTATTTATAAGCCTGGTGTATTATCTAATGATGATTGTCGTGAATAACGCTCATTTCCATTTCAATAAAGCATTGTTATAAACTTGACTTCACAGTAAGTCTAGCATATTCTTATATCAGGAAGTCATTTTAATATTGATTCAACAATTGGGAAGGTGATTTTTTGTGGAAAGTATAGATAGTATAAAAGAAAAAATCATACCTGTTTTAAAGAAGCACAATGTATTAAGAGCGTATATTTTCGGCTCAGCAGTAAGAGGAGAATTAAAAAAAAATAGCGATATAGACATTTTAGTTGATATAGATAATGATAAAAGCTTATTTGACTTTATACAGTTGAAACTAGAAATAGAAGAACAGGTTAACAGAAAGGTTGACTTAGTAGAATATTCTACTGTTTATCCTATGATTAAAGAGCGAATAATAAAAGAACAGGTGTCTTTGTTATGAAAAGAAAGGTTTCGCTATTTGTAAAAGATGTTATAGATTCAATTTCTATAATTGAAGGGTATACAGATAAGATAACAAAGGAAGAGTTTCTAAAAAGTACTTTGCTGCAAGATGCTGTTATAAGAAGACTGGAAATAATAGGTGAAGCAGTCAAGAACATCCCCAGTGAAGTTAGAAAGAATTTTCCTGAAGTTCCATGGAAGTTAATGGCTGGAATGAGAGATGTATTAATTCATGACTATTTTGGTGTTAATTTAGAAAGGGTATGGTTAACAACTAAGAAGGACCTACCTGAAGTCAAGTCTAAAATGGAAGTTGTTTTGAATAAGTTAAATGATAACCATAACTTCCCCTGATTGTAACTTATCCGTATCTGAAATGGGGGAGACGACTCTTAAAAAATGCTTAAGAAAACTCCTCATTTAGCAGCAGTCTAACTGTCTGTATCTTGGGGGGTTTTCACTTTTTGGGAAGATTAATTTAGTACTATTTATCGGACCCAGGTGCAGGATTTCCTCGAAGTGGTCCAACATAATTATTTATAAATCTTTATATATCAGGTTTAAAAGTTTGTTTTTTGAACCCTAACCTTTGTCAGGTCCCAATATAGTCCGGCCATGTTAAAATAATTGTAAAGTTCAATAGGAACTAATAGTGATTACCTTTGAAGGAAAATACCTTCCTGGGTACTTCGTTAAAAAAGAACTGGAAGGAGGGGAGTAATTGATGAGATTGAGAGCACTGGGCCCTTTTTTTGCAATATCTTTTGGA
>CAYYWR010000003.1:0-19612 GCA_964474145.1 uncultured Syntrophomonadaceae bacterium | reverse complement strand
AAATAACAAGAACCAACATTGCTTCATAGAAGGATATTAACCTGAAGCTAGCGAATAAAGTACCAGGGTAGAGAAAGGAGAAAAGTTAATGAAAGTTATTTTACAGGAGGATGTCAACAAGTTGGGTAGCAGGGGAGAAGTCAAGAATGTAGCCGATGGTTATGCCCGTAACTACCTGATCCCCAAGGGGTTGGCCACCGAAGCAACTCCTAAAGCTTTAAAGGAACTGGAGTC
The DNA here is from genome assembly GCA_964474145.1 of uncultured Syntrophomonadaceae bacterium. Taxonomy (GTDB): domain Bacteria; phylum Bacillota; class Dethiobacteria; order SKNC01; family SKNC01; genus PWHX01. The sequence goes on along the minus strand of CAYYWR010000003.1, from coordinate 19,378 downwards.
TAAACAACATATAATTCAGCGCAAAGAAAATGAGGAGCTGGAAAAAATGAAGGCTATTGCCGGCAAGCTGGAAGAAAAGCAGGTAACCTTAAAAGCCAGGGTTGGTGAAGCAGGTAAGCTTTTCGGCTCCGTTACCAGTAAAGACATTGCCGAAAAACTGGAAGAGGAAGGAATCAGGGTGGACCGGCGCAAAATTGATCTGGAGGATCCTATCAGGGGCCTGGGGGTTTATAACGTTCCCATAAAACTCCATCCGGAAGTAGCAGTAGAGATACAGGTAATCGTGGAGGAAAGCTAAAAGAGGTTCCGGGAGAGAAATCAGGAGGTATTTTACACCATGAAAAATGAATGGCCCAAGAACTTTGAGTCATTACTGGACAAATTTCAAAAGAGTTTATCGGAAAAAGAGAAGGTTAAAAAAAGAATATCAGCATTATATGGAATACTGGGAGATATATTTGGTGCGGATAAGCTTATTTTAAAAGCAGGAAAGCTGGAATCTCTGAATCTCTTGCGTTCTGAAGTAATTGAAGAAAGGGTTCTGGGCCTGAAAAAATTAGTATTTGAAGACCCTACCATAAAAGATATCCCCGGGCAGGAGGAAATAGACGAGGCTTTAAGTGAAATCGAAGAAAAAATTTCAGACCTTCTTGCCAGGAAAGCCATCGAAGATTCCCTGGAAAACAAAATAAGTGTGAAAATGCAGGAAAAGCACGACGAGTACATTATGGATCTGAAAAAGCAGATAATCAAGGACCAGCAGGGGCCGGAGAATGCTCAGACCTTAAAAAAATATGCCCGGTTGGAGAAGATGGAGCAGGTAAAATTATCCCGCACGGTGATGGAAATTCTGCGCCCTTCTTCCCTGGAAGAGATAGTGGGGCAGGAAAGGGCCGTAAAATCCCTTTTGGCCAAGCTGGCAGCCCCTTACCCCCAGCACATAATTATGTACGGGCCCCCGGGAGTAGGCAAAACTACTGCGGCCCGGATAGCCCTTCAATCGGCTAAAGAGTTGGCTTATACTCCCTTCAGCCAGGAGGCTCCCTTTATCGAAGTGGACGGGTCAACCCTGCGCTGGGACCCCAGGGAGGCAGCCAACCCCCTGGTGGGTTCTGTTCACGATCCCATATACCAGGGGGCAAAGAGGGACCTGGTAGACGGGGGTATTCCGGAACCGAAACCCGGCCTGGTAACAGAAGCCCACGGAGGTATTTTGTTTATAGACGAAATTGGAGAAATAGATCTTCCTCTGCAGAGCAAGCTGTTAAAAGTTCTGGAGGACAAGCGGGTATATTTTGATTCAGCTTATTACGACCCCAATGACGGAAATATCCCCAAATATATAAAAAAACTATTTGACAGCGGTGCTCCTGCAGACTTTATTCTTATTGGAGCTACAACCAGAAACCCCTCCAGCCTGAACCCGGCCATGCGTTCCAGGTGTACGGAGGTATACTTTGAGCCTTTGAGCCCCGAAGATATAGAGGAGATTATATTGAGCGCTGCTAACAAAATAAAAGTGCTGCTTGATACCCGGGTTCCCAAAATCATCAGTCAGTATACCATTGAAGGCCGTAAAGCCATCAATATACTGGCGGATGCCTACGGGCTGGCCCTATATGAGCAGGCCCGGGAGGGAAAGCAGAAGGAAAAAGATGGGGATAAGCCCCTTCGCATATGTCCCCGGGAGGTATACGAAGTTATACAAGCCAGCAGAATTTTGCCCTATGGGGTCACCAGAGCCGGCTCCGGGCAGGAAATCGGCAAAGTATTCGGCCTGGGCTCCAGCGGTTATACCGGTGTGGTAATTGAAATAGAAGCTACGGTGTTTCCTGCAGCCAGTAGCGGAAAAGGGTGTGTCAGGTTTAATGAAACTGCCGGCTCCATGGCCAAGGATTCTGTTTTTAATGCTATAACTTCCATCCGCCAGGTATCCGGGTTAGATATGAAAGATTATGATATTCACGTAAATATTGTTGGCGGCGGAAATATAGAGGGCCCCTCCGCAGGAGCAGCCGTACTTTTGGCTATGTATAGCGCGGTGAAAGAAAAACCTGTCCAAAAAGATATCGCCATTACAGGAGAGGTGTCCCTGCGGGGGAAAATAAGTCCTGTAGGAAGCATTCAGGAAAAGATATATGGCGCCAAGCAGGCAGGCATCAAAAAGGTAATTATTCCGGAAGCCAACCGCAAAGAAGTTTATGAAAATTTAACAGGGATAAAAGTTGAAAGTGTGGATACTGTTGAGGAGCTACTTAATATATTTTTTAACAATAAATAATGTAAAGCTAACATAAAGTAAAGAATACGCAGGCCAAGTTGAGTTTGGCTAATGAGGAAAAAGAGGGATAATCATGACTGAAATAATGGATCGCATACCTCCCCACAGTCTGGAAGGTGAGCAGTCGGTATTGGGCTCCATGCTAATGGAAAAGGAAGCCATTATTACAGCCTCTGAAATACTGGCCTCCAGCGATTTTTACCGGCAAAACCATGCAAAAATATTCTCGGCCATGATGGCCCTGGCGGAAAAGGGAGAACCTGTTGACCTGGTTACTCTCACGGAGGAGCTAAAGCAGAGGAATGAGCTGGAGGAGGCAGGCGGGGTAGGGTATCTAACGGAAATAGTAGATGCCGTTCCTACAGCGGCCAATGTGGCTACATACTCCCATATTGTTAAAGAGAAGGCTGTGCTGCGGCAGCTTATTCAGGTTTCCGGAAAAATAATGAGCCGCTGTTATTCGGGAGTAGAAGACATAGAAGAGCTCATGGATGACGCTGAAAAGATGATATTTCAAGTATCCAGCGGGGGGAGCCAGAGCAGTTACGTGGCTATAAAAGACATCCTCAAGGAAACCTTTGAACGAATAGAATATCTCTATGAGCACAAGAAGGGGGTTACCGGTGTTCCCACGGGCTTCGTGGACCTGGACAACCTTACCTCCGGTTTCCAAAACTCTGACCTGATCATTATAGCTGCCCGCCCGGGAATGGGCAAAACCTCCCTGGCATTAAACATGGCCCAGCATATTGGTTCCAGGGAAAAGCTGCCGGTAGCTTTTTTCAGCATGGAAATGTCCAAGGAGCAGCTGGTGATGAGGATGCTGTGTGCCCAGGCCAACATTGATGCCCACCGACTCCGCAGGGGTTATCTGGCCCAGGATGATTGGCCAAAGCTTACCCGGGCTGTAGGGCCCCTGGCGGAGTCTGCTATATTTATTGATGATACCCCGGCCATATCCGTCATGGAGATGAGGGCCAAGGCCAGGCGGCTGAAGGCGGAGCACGGTTTGAGCGTGATTTTTGTGGACTACCTGCAGCTCATGAGGGCCCACGGGAAACAGGAGAACCGGCAGCAGGAGATATCCTCCATCTCCCGTTCCCTTAAAGCCCTGGCTAAAGAGCTGAATGTTCCTGTAGTAGCTCTTTCTCAATTAAGCAGGGCAGTAGAGGCCAGGAACGATAAAAGACCTATCCTGAGCGACCTCCTGGAGTCCGGGGGGATAGAGGCTAATGCCGATGTGGTAGCCTTTATTTACCGGGACGAATACTACAAAAAAGAATCAGAAGAAAAAGGTACGGCGGAACTAATCATAGCCAAGCAGAGAAACGGCCCAGTGGATACTGTGAACCTGTACTTTAAAGGCAGCCTTACCAAATTTCATAATATCGTTAACTCCCCGCAGGAAATGTCAAAGTGAATTTTTGACAGTTTGCCCCTGTTCTGTTATTATGATGTTGCTCTTAATTTTATAGAAAGTGGGTGTGCCTTTTGTCATCCCTTAGCTATGATGTAATAATTGTGGGGGCTGGACCATCAGGAATATTTGCAGCCCTGGAGCTCTGTAAAAACAGGGATTTAAAAATACTTATGCTGGAAAAAGGAAAGGACATTGGGGACAGGCACTGCCCCATAAAGGGAGAAGGTAAAAAATGCCGGGGATGCAGCCCCTGCTCTATTGTTTGTGGCTGGGGAGGTGCCGGCGCTTTTTCAGATGGCAAGCTAACCCTAACCACCGATTTCGGCGGCTTTTTAAGCGAATATATGGACAGTCAAAGGGTAGAAGAGCTGATCAACTATGTAGACCAGATATTCGTTTCTTTTGGCGGCGACAGGAAGACATACGGCGGCGATGCTCAGGCTATCAGAAAAATCCAGAAGGAAGCTACAGCCGCCGACTTGTTTCTCATACCTGCCCGGGTCAGGCACCTGGGAACAGAAAACTGCTTTAAAATACTGAGTAAAATGAGGAGCTACCTGGGCTCCCGGATAGACATAATTTCCGGAGAAGCTGTAGATAAGCTCCTGGTTAAGGAAGGAAGAATAGTTGGCGCAAAAACTGTTAAAGAAAGAAGCTTCTTTGCTCCCTACCTGATATGTGCCCCGGGTCGAGAAGGAGCGTAATGGATTTATTCCGAAGCAAAAAGATTAAACCTTTCAGGGGTTAACAACCAGTTGGATATTGGAGTAAGGGTGGAGCTGCCCTCGGTAGTTTTGGAACATATTACAGAGAGTGTTTATGAGTCCAAGCTTATATATTATTCCAGTTCCTTTGATGACAGGATTCGAACCTTTTGCATGAATCCCTACGGAGAAGTGGTGCTGGAAAACAACAACGGTTTGATAACCGTTAACGGTCACAGTTACGCAGAGCAAAAGACAGAAAACACAAACTTTGCCCTTCTGGTAAGTAAAACCTTCACCCAGCCCTTTAAGGAACCCATAAGCTATGGTAAATATATAGCTACCCTGGCCAATATGCTGGGGGGAGGAGCTATAATTCAGCGTTTGGGGGACCTTTTGGTGGGCAGAAGGTCTACCCCCGAAAGAATTTCCCGGGGTATGGTGAGGCCAACCTTAAAAGTTGCAACGCCGGGGGACCTGAGCCTTGTTTTGCCGTACCGCCATCTGGTTTCTATTTTAGAAATGATGCAGGCTTTAGATAAAATTGCTCCGGGAGTATATTCCCGCCATACACTGTTGTATGGGGTAGAGGTAAAGTTTTATTCATACCGCCTGTCTATAAAGCCAACCATGGAAACCGAGATAACAAATATGTTTGCTATTGGTGACGGTGCGGGTATTACCCGGGGGCTGTCCCAGGCTTCAGCTTCGGGCGTAGCTGCTGCCGGAGAAATAATAAAAAGACTGAAAAAAATGAACATTTAAGCAAAGGATTGAATAAAGCATTTAAGCAAAGGATTGAATAAAGCGATTCAAAAAAACAATTTCATAATCAGGAGGTATTTATTTTATTGGGAACTATAGTAGTTGTAGGAACACAGTGGGGAGATGAAGGCAAAGGAAAAATAACGGATATATTGGCGGAAAAAGCCGACACGATAGTGAGATTTCAAGGGGGAAATAACGCAGGCCATACCATAGTAATAGGTGATGAAACATACAAGCTTCACCTGGTCCCCTCGGGAATTCTTAACCCAGGGAAGCTGTGCGTGCTGGGAAGCGGAATGGTAATAGATCCCAGAGTTCTTATAGAGGAGATAAAAGGTCTGGAAGAAAGAGGTATAGATACCTCCAGTATTACAATTAGTGACCGGGCCCACGTGATTATGCCCTATCACCGTCAGCTGGATATGCTGGAAGAGGAAAAAAGATTTAGCAAAATAGGAACTACCCATCGGGGCATTGGCCCGGCATACCATGATAAGATCTCCCGGGCTGGTATAAGGGTAGGGGAACTGGTAGATGAAGGAGAGTTTGCTAAAAAACTTAAAACAGCCCTGGAGCTAAAAAATGAGCTGCTGGAAAAATTTTACGGGGCAAAGCCTTTAAAGTTTGAAGAAATTTTTATAGAGTACAGGGATTACGGCAAAGCCATAAAGGACAAAGTTGATGACACCTCCTTAATTACCAGCCGGGAAATAGCCCAGGGAAAGGCAGTCCTCTTTGAGGGGGCCCAGGGAGCAATGCTGGACATAGACTACGGCACCTATCCCTATGTCACCTCCTCCAACACCATATCCGGTGCAGTCTGTGGAGGGGCCGGAATAGGTCCCGGGTCAATAGATAAAGTATTAGGAGTGCTAAAGGCTTATACCACCCGGGTAGGGGAAGGCCCCTTTCCTACGGAAATTCATGGTAGCCAGGCGGAAGCTTTACGGGAAGCCGGGGGAGAATACGGCACTACCACGGGAAGGCCTCGCAGGATAGGTTGGGTAGACGCCGTGGTGCTGCGCCTGGCTCACCGCCTGAACGGGCTCACCCATGGGGTTGTTACCAAGCTGGATGTGCTCAGCGGGCTGCCCTCAGTAAAGATTTGCACCGGTTATACCCATAAAGGCAAAACCATTACAGAATGGCCGGCCAGCCTGGAGCTAGTGCAGGAATGTCAGCCCCTTTACGAAGAGATGGAGGGATGGTCCCAGGACCTTTCGGAAATTGACAATTACCAGGATTTCCCCCGCCAGGCCAGGGAATTTGTGGATAGGCTTTCAGAAATAGTCGGGCTCAAAATTTCCATAATATCCGTGGGGCCCCGCAGGGATCAAACTAAAATACTGGAACATATAAAATTTTAAACTGTTCAGCTGCTGATGTAGCTGTTGAATATATTAATGATTGACAAAACTAAAAACATGTAGTAATATTTACTCTTGTAAGGGAGCGATTCTTCCCTGAAAAAAGAGTGGCCCCTTGGTCAAGCGGTTAAGACACCGGCCTTTCAAGCCGGTAACAGGGGTTCGATTCCCCTAGGGGTCACCATATTCATAAATTAGCTGCAAATTTACCATACAGTCATAACGTAATAGCCACTTTATAGTCACATTATAGTATCTTTATTTTACTTAACAATCTTTAAATAGTCACAATTTAATAAATTAGTAATATAATGAAAGCAAAGATGCTTTCATTTTTTATTTTATTAATAAATTTTAATAAATTTTGATTTTCTAGAAGGTATTTAATATTTTATAGCGAATTAAGTATACGCTAGAGAATAAGCAGGATAGGGTTGACAGGTTTTACTTCTTTATACATCCCTGACAATAACTTCATATTAATTTCTGCTCCGTAATAATATAGCGGAGGTTAGCAGATGAATTTAGAGAGGGAAGAGATAGAAAGATTTTTGTTTCAAAGGCTTACCGGGGAATATAAGCCCCTGGTGATTCTGCTGGTAGTGGTGCTGCTAATTGGTGGTGCCTTTGCCTATCACGACTATCTGGGAAGTTTCTATCATGTTGTTAATATAAACGGAGAGCCTGCAGGAGCCGTAAGGGACCCGGTAGAAATCGGGGACTATATTATGGAACTCAGGGAATCAGCCAGGAACAACTTCGACATGGAGGTTCTGGGGTCAAAGGTAATATCCTCTTACTACGATCAGGATAAATCTCTAAAGGACGACCCGGAAACTGTTAAGAAAAAGCTCAGGGAATACCAATCCCTGGAAATCGCCAGCAAGCTAAAGGAGCGGCAGCCAACAGAAGTTGAAGCATATCAGATGGTAATAAACAACAAGGATACCTTTGTGCTGGAGACTAAAGCTGACTATGAAAAGGTTTTGGAACTGGTCAAGGAAAAGCATGTTAGAGATGGAACAGAAGTGCTGGATGTATTCATTGAAGACGACATTACGTATAAGAAAATTACCATAGACCCAAACCGCATACATAACCCTGAAGACGTGGCAGAGCAGCTTGTTAAAGTAAGGAATCGCCGCCAGGAATATCTTGTTTCCCGGGGAGATTCTCTGTGGAGTATCGCCAGAAGGCAGGATTCTTCAGTTGAGGAACTCAAGGAGGCGAATCCTCAGCTGGAGGGAGATATACTCACTATAGGAGAAGCACTAAATCTTGATGTGCCTGAGACGCTGGTGGATGTGGTAGTTAAGCTGGAGGTAAGTGAAGAAGAGAAAGTTCCTTATGAAACCAATTATTCTTATGATTCCAGCATGTGGAGAAACCAGTCAGAGGTAGTAAAGTCTGGTGAATATGGTGAGAAGTTGGTAACTTATGAGGTTAGCTTAAAGAACGGAGTAGAAATTGAAAGGGAGTATTTAAAAGAAGAAGTTGTTAAGGAGCCGGTTTCCCGGGAAGTGGTAAAGGGAACAGCAACCCCTACCGCCTCGGGAGTAGTTGGAACAGGAAACTTTATATGGCCTGCAGCATCCGGGAGAATTACCTCCTATTTTGGCCCCCGGGGGAGAGGTTTTCATAACGGTATAGATATTGCCTCTTCTAGAGGCACACCCATTTACGCTGCCGACAGCGGAGTGGTGACATTTTCCGGGTACCGGGGTGCTTATGGAAGGCTGATTATTTTAGACCATGGAAATGGCTACACAACTTATTATGCCCACAACTCTAGCAATCTGATAAGTACAGGAGAACAGGTAAAGCAGGGTCAAACTATAGCTTATATGGGAGTTACTGGAAACGCCACGGGGTCCCACCTTCATTTTGAAATCAGGAGAAACGGGTCCCCCATCAATCCCATGAATTATTATTCCAGAAATTAAATACTGGTGTTACACAAGTTTAATCTGTTTGTAATTTATTTGTAACATTGGTAGGTTAGAATGCCTATATAAGCTAAAGTTTAAGTATGAGTTTGACCCCCTCTTAATATATTTTTTTAAATACACGGCTAAGAGCCGTGTATTTTTTTTGATGCGAGACTTCCAGGTATATGCTATAATTTTAAAAGAGGGGGAAGTACTTATGGGCGCCAAGATTTTAGTAGTTGATGATGAGAAGCCAATTGCAGATATCTTAAAATATAGCCTGGAGCAGGAAGGGTTCAAGGTCCTTCTGGCTTTTGACGGAGATAAGGCTCTCCAGCTTACCCTGGAGGAAAGGCCGGACCTGGTGGTTTTGGATATTATGCTTCCGGGAAAGGACGGTTTTACTGTCTGCCGGGAGATCAGAAAAAAACTATCTGTTCCCATCCTCATGCTTACAGCCAAGGATGCTGAAACAGATAAAGTCCTGGGCCTGGAGCTGGGGGCCGATGATTATGTGACCAAGCCTTTCAGCACCCGGGAACTGGTGGCCAGGGTCAGGGCTATCCTCAGGAGAATAGGGGAAGAAAAAAACAGGGAACAGGAAATAATTATATGCGGGGAAATAGAAATAGATCTTGAAAAAGTAGAAATCAGGAAAAGGGGCGAGACTGTGGAATTAACCTACCGGGAGTACGCCCTTCTTTCCTATCTGGCCCAAAACACCGGGTATGTAGTGTCCAGGAAAAAGCTTCTTACCCAGGTGTGGGGTTACGATTACTATGGCGATGACAGGACAGTAGATGTAACCATCAGGCGGCTCAGAGAAAAGGTGGAGGACGATCCAGGCCATCCCGTGTATATAAGGACCAAAAGGGGTATCGGGTACTACCTCAGGAGGCCATAAGACATGAATAAAAGCATGCAGTGGAAGATAGTTTTAGTCTATACGCTACTTATACTTTTCGCCATGCAGTTTTTTGGCGCCTACCTGCTTCAAGGGATAGAGGAGTATTACCTTAATGACTTTTCTTCCTCCCTGGAGTCCCAGGGGGAACTTTTGGCCAGTTTTTTAAGGCGGCACATCATGGACGAGCAGGCAGAAATGTACATACACGACCTGGTGGGGGGATTTGGTCACCAGGAGGGGACAGATATCATGGTCCTGGACAGTTACGGCAGGGTGATAAGCAGCAACAGTGAAGACCCGGATATGCTGGGACAGAGAATTATCCATCGGGAAGTCACCCGGGCTTTAACGGGAACCAAGAGCGAGGATTTGAGGATCATTCCCGATACCAGCCAGAGGGCCAAATATCTGGCCCTGCCTGTTAAAGCAGGACAAAGCGTAGCCGGGGTAGTTTACCTGGTGGGCTCCCTGGAAAAAATAGATAGCACCCTGCGGCAGATAAGGGTAATTTTACTCACCGGAGGGCTCCTGGTGTTAGCCGTAACGGCTTTCCTGGGGTTCGCCCTGGCCAGCACCATCACCCGGCCTATCCGGGATATTACCGGTAAAGCAGAAAAGATGGCTTCCGGCGACTTCAGCCAGAAAATAGAAGTAAAGGAAGAAGACGAAATCGGCCAGCTGGGAATGATGTTCAATCACCTTACCTGTCAGCTGGACGAGACCTTGAAGGAAATGTCTACCGAAAAAAGCAAAATTGAATCCATACTCAATTATATGACCGATGGTATTCTGGCCTATAACCGCCAGGGAGAGCTCATACATATTAACCCTACGGCCAGAAACATGCTGGGTATAGAGGAAGGGGCTTCAGAAGAAGGGGCTGCCTCCAGGTTACTGGAGGAGCTTTTTCCCGGGGAGGATTACTGGTTGAGCCTGGAAGAGAAAGAGCAGCTGGTAAAGGAGTTTAAAAGGGGAGAGGAAGATGAGAGGATACTGAAAGCTTTTTTTGCCCCCTTTAAAACCAAGGAAGGCCCCCTGACGGGGGCGCTCATAGTGCTCCACGATATTACCCGGGAAAGGAAACTCAGCGACCTGCAGCAGGAGTTTGTGGCCAATGTATCCCATGAGCTCAGAACACCCCTCACCTCCATTAAAAGTTATGTAGAGGCCCTTATTGACGGGGCCATGCATGATAAGGAGATACAGGGAAATTTTCTCCGCGTGGTGGAAAGGGAAACCAACAGAATGGTTCGCCTGGTGCAGGACCTTCTAACCCTTTCCCAGATTGACCACCAGCAGGTTCACTGGAAAAAGCAGCAGACAGACCTGAAAGAATTGACAGAAGAAATATATGAGCAAGTTGCGGTAGATCTCCAGGAAAGCGGAATCAGCTGGAAAGCCATAATTCCAGAGGGACTGCCTCCCCTGGAACTGGATAAAGACCGCATTAAACAGGTTATTTTGAATCTTTTAAACAACGCCCGGCAGTATACTCCCCGGGGCGGCAGCATTGTCCTGGAAGTGGAGGCGGAAGCGGGGCAGGTAAAAGTATCCCTGACAGACACGGGTTGCGGCATTCCCTCCGGGGATATCCCCCGGGTTTTTGAACGTTTTTACCGGGTGGACAAGGCCCGTTCCCGGGATTATGGTGGAACGGGATTGGGACTGCCCATTGCCCGGCAGATTGTAGAAGCCCATGGGGGTTATATATTTATCGAAAGCGAGGCTGAAAAAGGAACAACCGTTAGCTTTACTCTCCCCGGCGAAACTGGAGAAGGTGGAGAAGGTGGAGAAGGTGAAGGAAAAGAAGAGGAAAAAGCAGGAGGAGAGGTCAGGCAGGAAATGAAGGAGAAAATAGCAGGCGGGAGATAAAGGAGGAGAAGGGGTGTATATTAATGTGGGAAAAGATTAAAACAATTGCTTTACTAACCCTGGTTATATTAAGCCTGGTTCTTACCTACCATTTATGGTTTGGTTCCCCGGAATATGAAGCTATAACCCCTCCCAGCTACGAAGAGCTGTCCTTTGGTGACCCTTTGCCCCTGGAGAGTTTGCTCTTGCCGAAAAAAATTGTTTATGTGTCCCCCGTCGAGAAAACTTATGAAGAAGTTCCCCGGGAAGAACCTGAGTTTGACCCCGGGGAAGACTCAACCCTGGAGGATTCTCCAGAAGACCTGCAGGAAGACCCCCAGGAAGAAGTACAGGAGGGGAGCGGGGAAGAAGGGGAAGCCCAGGGTATGGGGTCAGCAGAGAAAAAGGTATCGGAAAGGGAAGATGACCCGGAGCCTGAAACTGAAACTGAAACTGAAACTGATGTTAAACCAGAATCAGAACCTGAGCCTGAACTTGAAATAGAAAAAGAGTCTGAAACTGAAACTGAAACTGAAGTTGAAACTGAACCTGAAAATGAACTTGAAACAGGGCATGAAGTTGAACCTGAGCCCGGTCCAGGAGATGAAAAACCGGCTGCAGCAGAGTTTCATATTCATTATAGCCATGCCCTTTACAGCGATATATGGGATATTATAAAGTGTGAGCTGATGACCATTACCTCCTTGAGCTGTACCCTTACCGACTTTAGTGAAATAAAGGAAGGGGTGGACAGGTTTGCCCCCTCCCTGGAGATACACTTTTCAGCGCCCTTTTTACTGGACTTATACTTTTCTGACCAGGAGGGAAGCCCTACCTTTCCCCAGGCGGAAAAACTGGTTCTATCTCTGGGGGAAGAGAGGGGAAATGACTACTTGAAAACCCCCCAGGGGGAAATATATCGGCTGGACTGGAACTTCAATCACTCCCGGCTGTCAGTCCTGGAGGATGAAGAGTCAGAACGGGAGGAATACCGATATTCTTTGTTGAAGGACATAATAAAGGAAGGGGAAGGCATTGAAGAATACTTTACTGCTGGAGAAATATTCGTTCCCGCTAATCCTTCCAGTCTTCCCAAACTTGATTATAATAAGGAAAGCCTGGATATTGACAAGCTGGTAAAGGTTTTTTTTGTGGATTGTGCCCTGGTAAGGCATATTAAGCAAAGGGACGAAGCCGTAATGTACACCGACGGACAAAGGGGACTGCGTCTGGATTCCCGGGGCTTTATAGAGTACAGCGCGCCGGCTAGAACGCAGGAGGGCAGAGAGCTTTCCTACCGGGAGGCCCTAAACAGAGGGGTAGATTTTGTTACCATGTATGGGGGTTGGCCCCGGGATTTGAACCTGCGGATTACGGAGTTGAACATTCAGGATCTGGAGCAGGAGGAGTATTACCAGTTGAAGCTGAAGAGCTATTACCGGGGTATTCCCCTGGGCCTGGATCCATGGGATATTGAACTGACCTTTAACGAGCAGGGTTTGACAGGATACCAGCGACAGGTTTACCTGGTGGAAGATGAAAGGGAAGATGAAGGGGGAGATGAAGGGGGAGATGACTGGGAAGAGGTAGAGGTAATGGAAATAGAAAACGCCCTGTCCCACTTAGTATCCCGGGAAGCGGATTTGTTTTCCACAAATATCACCAGGGAAGTAACAGATTGTTTCCTGGCCTATATCCCTGCTGGAGATTCCGGGGATAGAGTTATGGAGGCCTGCTGGATAGTAGAAATAGATGGACATCAAAAGTTTATTATTAACGCGAGGAACGGAACAATAATTGATAGCACTCCTTAGATTAGAATGGAAAAAGGAGAAAATTAAGGGGAATTCTTATGGACTGGTCAAAAGCCAAAAACATCCTGATATTAACCTTTCTGGCCCTTAACATTTTTTTGGGTTACAGCCTGTGGAAGGAGTCTTATCAGCTCTTTTCTTCAAGGGTTGTTACTTATCAGGAGATTGAGGAGGCAAAGCAAAAGCTAAGTTCTTTAAACCTGGAACTAAAAGCGCCCATACCTCGCCAGATTTACTTCATGTCTTTTCTTGCCGTGACCAACAAAAAATATCCAGGGGAAGAACTTGTGGACATGCTGTTTCCGGGGGAACATGCTGCGGATTTCTACAGCGGGGAAGAGGGTTTTGTGGTGTTCCAGGAGGGGGAAAGGGAATTAAGGGTATGGGATAAAGGAAAAGTAACTTTTTCCAGAGAACCTTTTTCCCTTAGTGAAGCAGAAGCAGAAGCAGAAGGGGAAGAGGAAGGTGAAGGCATGGTGGATACGAATGAAACTACAGATATGGAGGATATGCAGGATAGGGAGGATGTGCAGGATATAAATAAGATGGAGGAAAAGGAAGCCATTTCCATGGCTCAGGAGTTTTTACAGGAGATGGGCGTGTCCCCCCTGGAGGCCCGGCTGGAAGAAGTAGAGGCCTTTGAAGACGGGCGTTACTTTTTGTTATATAACCAGGTTTATAAAAATCAGGCCCTCTTTGGAAGTTATCTTAAACTGTGGTTGCACCCTGAGGGGGTGGAAAACTTCCAGTTATACTGGCTTGAACCGGAGGGCTTTAGCGGCGAGGACATTAGCACCATATCGGCAGCTTCTGCCCTGATAAGCCTGTCTGAATTTCTTTCTGCTCAGGAGAAGAAAAAAGAAATAGAATCTATAAGCATCGGTTACTATTCCGAAGCTTTTGACGCGCAAAAATGGGAAATAGTCCCGGTGTGGCGCATAAAAATTACTGACCAGGGCATATACTTTATCAATGCCTATACGGGAGATCTGGAGGGAAAAGATGAAAGCTATTTTTAATAATATTTTTAATTATTTTATTGCTAAAAAACTACATATGGGAAGGGATATATAACCCTTTGAAGAATATAATCTTACTAATAGTTTTATATTTCTAGTTTTTTATCGTGGGAGGCAGTAAATAATGGAGAAGCTTGCAATTAAAGGGGGGGCAAAACTTCAGGGAGAGGTAACAGTAAGTGGTTCCAAGAATTCATCTGTGGCCATATTACCTGCGGCCCTCATGGCCAATTCTGAAGTAAACATAGAAAACTTACCTGATATCAGCGATATTACCACCCTTTCAGAAATTATAAATCACCTGGGGGCCAGGGTTGATATTAATGGCCCCCACAGTTTAACCATACATACGGACAATTTGTTTCAGTGGCATGCGCCTTACGAGCTGGTAAAGAAGCTCCGGGCTTCGTACTACCTTCTGGGGAGCCTGCTGACCAGGTTTGGCAAGGCTGCAGTTCCCCTTCCCGGGGGATGTATTTTAGGTCCCCGTCCTATAGATCAGCACATTAAGGGTTTTACAGCTCTGGGTGCCCGAGTCAAGCTGGAGCATGGACTGGTTATTATGGAAGCGGAGGAACTAAAAGGTGCCGAAATATATCTGGATGTAGTAACAGTTGGTGCCACCATAAACATCATGCTGGCGGCTGTAAAGGCCAAAGGAAAAACAGTTATAGAAAATGCTGCCAAAGAGCCGGAGATTGTGGACCTTGCTAATTTTTTAAATGCCATGGGAGCAGATGTAATAGGAGCCGGCACCGATGTAATAAAAATCAATGGAGTTAAAAGACTTAAAAGCGTGGAGCACATGATAATTCCCGACCGGATCGAAGCGGGAACTTATATTATGGCTGCGGCCAGCACCGACGGGAATGTCCTGGTAAAAGAGGTAATTCCCAAGCATCTGGAAGCCGTCATTGCTAAGCTTAAGGAAATAGATGTTGACCTGGAGGTGGGAGAGGATTGGGTGCTTATTAAAGGCTGTGTTTGTCCCAAGCCAGCCAATGTAAAGACCTTTCCTTACCCCGGCTTTCCTACAGATCTCCAGGCTCTTATCATGCCGGTATTAACCAAGGCTGCAGGCTCCAGCATTATAACGGAAAACGTTTTTGAAGGAAGATTCAGGCATGTAGATGAGATAAAGCGCATGGGAGCTAATATAAGGTTGGAGGGAAGATCTGCCATTATAGAAGGGGGGCAGGGCCTCATGGGTGCTCCGGTAAAAGCTACGGATCTGAGAGCTGGAGCAGCTCTTATCATAGCCGCCCTGATCGCCCGGGGGGAAACAGTAATTAGCGGTATTGACCATATAGATCGGGGCTACCAAAAGATTGAGGAAAAGCTTAATAAACTGGGAGCAGGAATCAACAGGGTTTGCCAGGAGGAGGAGTAATGAAATAGGCTGCATTAAAAAGTTTGTTTGGGGAAGGATGGTTAGTAGTTGGAAATTATTCTCATACGCCACGGGCAGACAAAGGCTAACAGTGAGGGACGATTTCAGGGAGGCATTGACTACCCCTTGAGTTACCGGGGAGAGGAAGAAGCCCATAAGGCTGCCCGCCGCTTGAGCTCTTGGCCCATTGACCATGTTTACAGCAGCCCGCTAAAGCGGACCTTAAAGACGGCAGAAGTAATTGCCCGAAATAAAAAACTGCAGGTAAAAACCCTGGCTGAAATCAGGGAGTTTAGCTGGGGAGTGATAGAAGGATTGAACTGGAGGGAAATAGAAGAAAAATATCCCCAACTGGCTTCCCGCCTGATAAAGGATCTGCAGCATACTCCCATTCCGGAGCAGGAACCCCTGAAGGATTTCTGGGCACGGATTTACAGGGCAATAGATTATTTCAGCCAGCAGCACTTTGGGGACAGGATACTGGTGGTAAGTCACGGACGTTTTCTTAATGCTTTTCTGGTAGGGTTTTTTAATATGGATCCCCGGGGAGCGTGGCCCTTCAGGTTTTCCCATGGTTCTATAAGTCTTCTGGAAGTAAATCAACAGGGCAGAAAATCGTTAAGATTTTTTAATGATACCTGCCACCTGTAAAATAACCTTACATTCCAGCAAAAAGTTTGATATAATCACTTTTAAGTTAAAAGGTGGTGAAAAAAATGGATTTTTATGATTTTGATCAGAAACCCAAAAGGCCCCGAATATTTTCCTATCTTGTAATAGCCCTTATAGGAGCAGTAATAGGAGGAATAATGGTATCCTGCTTTTTGCCTGATATTTTGGCTTTAAGGGAAGAAGGCGAGATGGAAAGACCTGGTATGCCCCATCAACAGGATGAACAGGAAGAACAGAGTAGTCAGGACCTGAAGGAGGAAAAGGCTGCCGACTACCATGAACACCAGAACACGGCTGTAGTAGCGGCTGCGGAGGAAGTAACCCCTGCAGTTGTAGGCATAACCAACCTGGCCATGGGTTATGATTTTTTCCAGGGACGCACTGACCTGCATGAGAGGGCCAGCGGGTCGGGAGTGATTATCGACTCCGACGGGTATATTGTTACCAACTATCATGTTATAGCCAATGCTACTGAGATAGCTGTTACCATGGAAAACGGCGATGAGCATGAAGCGGAGATTATTGGGGCCGACCCGGGAACTGACCTGGCAGTTCTCAAGATAGATAAAACTGGCTTGCCCTCAGCTAACTTTAGTGATTCCGACAACCTCCAGGTGGGAGAGCTGGCCATTGCTATCGGTAACCCCCTGGGGCTTGCCTTTAAACAGTCAGTAACGGTAGGCGTAATCAGTGCCCTGGACCGATCTATTACCATCGGAGAGCAGACCTTTTCATTTATACAAACGGATGCGGCCATTAACGATGGGAACAGTGGGGGAGCTCTCACCAACGCCATAGGTGAAGTCATAGGCATAAACACGGCTAAAATAAAAATTCCCGGGGTAGAAGGGATGGGCTTTGCCATTCCCAGCAATACCGTTGAGTCTATAGTAGCGGAGCTTATAGAACACGGCAGGATAATTCGCCCCTGGATAGGTGTTGTGGTTAGCGAAATCGACGAACATCTTGCAGAACAGCTCCAGCTACCCGTGGATTACGGGGTTCTGGTAGAAGATACGGTTGCCGGTGATCCGGCAGATCAGGCAGGGATACGCTCCGGGGATATTATAATTGAAATGGCCGGAGAAAAAATAGAGACCTTTACCCGCTTGAGGGAGGTAATCAACCAGCACGAGGTAGGAGATGAAGTGAGTGTTAAGATACTCCGCAACGGTCAGGAAAGGGAGCTGAGCATTACCTTTATAGAAATGCCCAGGCAGGAAGGCCAGTAAAATGAATATTAAAATCGTAGCAGTGGGAAAAGTTAAAGAAAGATATATTCTGCAGGGGATAAACCAGTACTTGAAGCGCTTGCAGCCCTATGCCAGGGTAGAAATAATAGATGTTCCCGAGGAAAAGATAATAGAAAAAGCTTCCCCGGCAGAGCAGAAGATTGCCATAAAAAAGGAAGGCGAGAAAATTTTAAACAAACTGGATCACTACTCTTATTATGTTGTTTTAGCAGTTGAGGGAAAGTCCCTTTCATCGGAGGAATTCGCCCTGGGTCTGGAAAAGCTGGCCCTGGAGGGAAGGGGAAGGATTACCTTTATTATAGGAGGAGCCATGGGTTTATCTGAAGAAGTTAAAAAGAAAGCTCATCTCCTTCTTTCTTTTTCCTCCATGACCTTCCCCCACCAGCTCATGCGACTGATTCTTTTGGAGCAGGTATACCGGGCATTTAAGATAACCCGCAACGAGCCCTACCATAAGTAAGCTTATGCGAAGTCATTGTCCTTTTCGTTGTCATTGTCATTGTCATAGACATAGAAATATTTCATGGACATGTTTATTACAGTTATTTAATACTGCTGAGGAAAAAAAGATATGAAGGAAAAGCAAGGTCACAGGGTCAGCCCGTGATTTTTTTTATGCTGGAGAAAAATCGGTGGGACTCTGTGGCTATTTTTAATTATTAAGATTCCATAACAATATATGTTGTCAGGCAGGGTTTTAAAGCTGGCACGTCGAATAAAGCATCATTTTAATATTGGTTTCAAAATTTTAACAGCAAAGTAAAGTCTTAAAATTCAATCCAGCACTATCCAGCACTATCCAGCACTATCCAGCAATGTCCAGAAGAATAAATTCAATCTCTTCCCTCCACCTTTCACTGCACGTAAAGCATGTAAAGCATGTAAAGCACACAAAAAATTCAGAAGAAAGGAAAATGTTCAATGGGTATAAATTTTTATGTTTTACGACGGATTACTGCATTGATACTGGTGTTGACCCTTTTGCTTACAGGTTGGCCGGGGAGTTTTTCCGGACAGTATGGGTGGGAGGAGGTCTTTTCCCCCGTCCCTCGGGTAGAGGCGGCGGAAGTAAACCCTGCCGACTTTGCCGGTGGCGACGGCAGTGAAGAAAATCCTTTTTTAATTGCCACGGCAGCTCATCTTAATAATATCCGCAAATATTTAGGCAGGGACTATCGGCATCATTATAAGCAAACGGAGGACATATATTTAGCGGGTTTGTGGGAACCTATCGGCGGTCAGGAATCCTCCAAATTTTTCCAGGGGCATTATGATGGTAATGGATTTTCCATCAACAACCTGAGGATAAATGAAACATACTATGTAAGGGCAGGATTATTTGGGCGAGCGGATAGTGCCACTTTTCGTAATATTACCCTCAATAATGTATCTGTCTTTGGTAAAGGTTCTGTAGGAGGACTTGTAGGTGCAGGCAGATCGGTAAACATTGAAAATTGCCATGTAACGGGCTATGTAGTAGGCTCTGGCACTGGAAGCACAGGAGGCCTTGTTGGATCCTTGGGGTGGGGGGGGAGGAGCAGTATTAGAAATAGTTCTGCTCATGTAGATGTAAAAGGGGAATATAATGTTGGTGGCCTGGCAGGCTTTATGGAGAAAGCCGGGATCCATTCTAGCTTTGCCACAGGAAATGTGGAGGGCTATGTTGCCCTGGGTGGGCTGGTAGGTGCTGCAAATTATTATTCCGAGATATTTAACAGTTATGCTACCGGCAATGTCCACGGAATAGGGAGGGAAACCTTTCGAGGTTATTGGCTTGCTGGTATCGGCAGCCTGGTGGGGACCATTACAGGCACTTCTTTAGGCAACTGCTATGCCCTGGGAAATGTCACTACCCGGGAGCAGGAGGGCCATACCTTTGATGGGTCCCGCCCAGGTGAAAAGGTTATGGTAGCAGGCATGATAGGAACAACATCTGACAGAAATATCCACAACAGCTATTACAATATAGGTGCCCAAAAAAGCAGCGAAGATGTAGGTATTGCC
>CAYYWR010000002.1:0-19835 GCA_964474145.1 uncultured Syntrophomonadaceae bacterium | reverse complement strand
GAAAACCTGCTGAGTTCCCAGGAAGTAATAGATCTGGAGAGAATCAAGGAGGCTAAAACCTAGCAGCAGGGAGAGACAAAGACCGGAGAAGCCAGAGTGCACAGAGTACAAAGTGCCAGAAATGGCAGAGGTAACAACAGCGGAGAAGAGCTCATTAGCAGGCCGGGGTAGCATAATAGTTCTGCGTGGCATAAAATAGCAAAAAATATAAGCCGCAGGGTGAATAACCATTACAGGCCAGGGAGCTTGCTAAAATTCAAGCTCCCTGGCTTTTTCAGGCAGGGTTACCCCGGGGGAAATTTATGCTCCATACTTTGCTTTCCTGGCTTCCAGGCAATTGAAGGCGCCTGTACAGTATGTTATAATAAGTCGAGAAATGCCAAAAAAATCTGTTCAGCGTAAGCAACCAGTGAACCCGATTAATGTAACTGTCTTAGCAGATTAGCATATAAATTAACGAGGTGCAAATTATCATGATGCATGATGTTCTTTCCCTGTTACCAGACAGGCTAAACATAGGTATTATTGTCCTGGACTCCTCCCTGAGGATTATGTACTGGAACGGCTGGCTGGAAAAGCATACAGAAAAGCAGGCGGAGGAGGTGGCCGGCTTTGCGCTGCCTGACCTTTATCCCCTTTTTCAAAAATCCCTTTACCATTCCTTTTTTGAACAGGTTCTCCAGCAGGGCAAATGCATATTTTGTTCTGGGGCGCTGCACCCGTTATTTTTTCCACCGGCTTCAGGTGCATGGGATTGTCGACAAAACATGCAAATGGAGCTTCTAAAATCCAGGGGCAAAAAATATGTGCTGATGCAAATATTTGATATAACCAACCAGCACAAACGGGTAAAGCTATTGAAAGAGGAAGTAGACAAGCGAACCCGGGCAGAAAAAACGTTAAAGGAAAATGAGGATTCCCTAAAATACCGGTTTAAATTTGAGAAAATGGTTTCTGATATCTCCTCTTTTTTTGTAAGCCTGCCTTCAGAGCAAATAGACCAGGGAATTAACTATGCCCTGAAATTAGCCGGGGAGTTTTTTAAAGCTGACCGCAGTTATGTTTTTCAGTTTTCAGCAGACGGACAGGAAATGAGCAATACCCACCAGTGGTGTATAGAGGGCGTTCATTTCCAGATAGATAAAAATCAAAGCATTTCGACAGATAAGTTTCCCTGGTGGGTGGAACAGATAAGGTCCAGGGATTACCTGTACATACCCGACGTAGACAGTCTGCCCCCGGAGGCCCGGACAGAAAGAAGAGAGTTCGAGGCTCAGGGTATACGCTCCTTATTAAGTTTGCCCATGATTAAAGACGGTGAAATATTTGGTTTTATAGGCTTTGAAGGAATAAGGGAAAAAATAATCTGGAATGAAGGCCATGTAACGCTTTTAAAAGTGGTAGTAGAACTGATATCCAGTGCCTTTACCAGGTATCAGGCGGAAGAAAGGATACGTCAGCTGAGCTTTTATGACCAGCTAACAGGACTTTACAACCGGACTTACCTGGAAGAAGAAATGAAAAGGCTGGATACTCCCAGGCAGCTGCCCTTAAGCATTATCATGGCTGACCTGAATGGACTCAAGCTGGTAAACGATACCTATGGACACGGCACAGGAGATGAGATGCTGGCATATGCAGCCTATATCTTGAGGAAGAACTGCCGGGAAGAGGATATCATTGCTCGCTGGGGAGGAGATGAGTTTATTATTTTTCTGCCCCAAACTTCCCAGGAGGAAACGAGGACTATATGCAAAAGAATTAGCCATGACTGCAGCAACGCTTATGTAGAAGACATCCCTGTTTCTATGGCTTTAGGTAGTAATACCAAAAATGATGCAGCTGAGAATTTATTGACAGATGTCTTGAAGCAGGCCGAGGATAATATGTACCAGCACAAGCTTACAGAAAGCCGCAGTGTAAGGAATGCGGTGCTGAGCAGTTTAATAAAAACCCTGGGGGAGAAAAGCTATGAAACAGAAGCTCATACCCGGCGCATGCAAGAGGTGGCCCTAAAAATTGGCGAGATGATAGATCTTCCCGATTCAGAACTGAACCGTTTAGGCCTGCTTATCAATCTCCACGATATAGGGAAAATAAACATTCCTGAGGAGATACTAATTAAAAGAGGCCCACTAACACAAAGGGAATGGGAGATTGTGAAGAGACACCCGGAAACAGGGTATCGCATAGCCCGGGCCACAGAGGAGTTTGCCCATGTAGCCGGGGATATTTTGGCCCACCACGAATGCTGGGACGGAACCGGTTATCCTCAGGGTGTAAAGGGGGAAGAAATACCCCTGCTGGCCCGAATCACTGCCATTGCCGATGCCTTTGAAGTAATGACTAACGGCAGGCCATACAAAAAACCCTTGAGCCGGGAGGAAGTTGTTGCTGAACTAAGCAGGTGTTCCGGCGCCCAATTTGATCCGCAACTGGTAGAGACTTTCCTCTCGGTCCTGGAAGGACAGGCAGAAAAAGGAAGGTAATAATTCTAAGGCTACCCACAATGTGGTGACCATTACCCTTAGCGTCCCCGGGTTTATTGAATAGTTACTTTTTGGTTTGCAGTGCTAACTAGCGGCTTCAATGAATATTTACTATCAAGCCAGTAGAGAGCCCATGGCTTTTGCCGTGGGAGTATTTCAACGCAAAATAAGGTTTCGACCTTATTTTTTTTGTTAAATATTACAGATAATAAAGGTATTTGCAGGAGTATATAGAAGTAATATATAATTCAAAATTTTCTGAAATATAGGTTTTTTCAAAAGGGTAATTACTTTCAATTTATTGCAAGGAGGTGTAAGGCTGGTTACTGCATACTATGTAAATGTACAGATTCCAGTAACCAGGCTGAATATCATGAAATTAAAAGGCTTTTTTTCCAGGCTAAAACTGAATAGTCTAAAAGCAAAAATGATGGTGTTAGGAATTATCCCTATCATTCTTTTTGTCTTGCTGATATCTTTTTATGTTCTGCCAGCTATAAGAGATACCGTATATCATGAAAAAGAAATACAGACAAAAGAACTGGTGAACACAGGGCTTTCTATTATTGGCCGCTATCATTCCCTGGAGCAGCAGGGGGAATTAACCACAGAGGAAGCCCAGCAAAACAGTATAGAAGCAATTAGAGCCATACGGTTTGGCGAAACCATGGAGGACTATTTCTGGATTAATGACTTTCATCCGAAAATGATAATGCATCCCTTCAGGCCAGATTTAGATGGTGAGGATATTTCAAATATTCAAGACCCGGATGGGTTAAACCTGTTTGTAGAAATGGTAAATGTGTGTAGAGAACAAGGGGAAGGTTTTGTTCCTTACCAGTGGCAGTATTATGACGATACTGACCGCATTGAGCCTAAAATATCTTACGTGGCTGCTTTTGAGCCCTGGGATTGGATTTTAGGGACCGGGGTTTATGTTAACGACGTAGAAGAGACTGTGGCTGCCCAGAGGAATACTATATTAATCCTGGTCCTGGGGACAGCTCTTTTAACCCTGTTTATTATAATGCTCTTCGGCCGGTCCATTGTAAAAAAACTAAAGGAAGTTATAAATCACCTGGAAAAAGTAGCTGATGGAGATTTCAGCGAGAATATAAATGAGGAATATTTAGAGATAAAAGATGAAATAGGGGACATGGCTACCGGAGTTGACAGCATGCAAAAAGCTATAAGGAGAACTCTTATCAATGTACAGAATAACACGGATGAAGTCAATAAGTCCAGCCAGTCTCTGGCGGCTATTTCAGAAGAAATGAGCGCTTCCTTAGAGGAAATGGCTGCCTCCTCTACAGAATTTGCCAGTAATGTCCAGAACCTAACGGAAAGTTCAAATGTTATGGCTGAATCTGGATCCAATATATCTGAAAAAGCATCTCAAGGTGACCAGGCCATTAACGATGCTATAAACCAGATGGAAACTATATCCCAGATAGTGGAAAAGCTTAAGGATGTGGTTATTGCTCTGGACGACCGTTCCCAGGAGATTGGTAAAATCATAAATACCATCATGAACATAGCTGATCAGACCAACCTGCTGGCATTAAACGCTGCCATTGAAGCAGCCAGGGCAGGAGAGCAGGGCAAGGGTTTTGCAGTAGTAGCCGAAGAAGTCAGAAAGCTTGCGGAACAGTCATCAGTGGCTGCCTCAGAAATAACAGATATTGTTGATGCTACCCAGGCTCAGACTAAAGATGCAGTTGAAGACATGAATAAAGGAGCCAGCGAAGTGAAAACAGGCACAGAGGTGATAACTTCTACCGGTGAAATATTCAGGTCAATAATAAGCGCAGTAGAAGATATAACAACCCAAATAAATACAATGGCCTCATCTACAGAAGAGATAAGTGCAGGGAGTCAGGAGATGTCAGCAACCATACAGGAGCAGACAAACAGTATGGAGAATATCGCCGGTTCTGCTACAGAACTGAATAACTTAGTGGATGACCTTATGACCACCCTGAGACAGTTTAAATTTTAGAAGTTGGAAGAGCAGAGCGGCAGAAACCTGTTCAGCAGCTAATCATCAGCTGAACAGTTACAAAAATAAATACTTTACCCGCCCAAATATATTATATTTGGGTTTTTTTATGCTGAATAGAGGGGATTCTGTTAGCACTACAGCGAAAATTTGCAGTAAGCGGCGCCATGGGGACGGTTCGAGCGTACCCGAAGCGTAGCGAAGGGCCGAAGGGAATACGATGGAACCGTCCCCGTGGCTTAGCGAATTTATATCTTTCGCTGTAGTTTAGTAACAAATCTTTCGCTGTAGCATTAATAGTAAACGGTAAAATATATTAAAACTTATATGTAACAATCAGCATGATCCTTGCATATGATGGGCATAAAACCCTGACAATAGCCGGTAAATTATAGATTACAGGTATCTCCTCAGCTAATGATGTAGCTGAAATCAAAGGGTTTTAATTCATGAAAGGAAGGGATTAATATTGTCAAGATTTAAACTTAGAAGTTTAAAACTAAAGCCCATGCTGATTTTACTGTTTTTGATTGTCAGTCTGATTCCCGTTATTTTGGTAAGTTATATGGCATACCGCAGCTCCGTTGAGAATATAAGGGAAGAAGTATACAGTGCCATGGATATGTACGCAGGGCTAACCGATGCGGTTTTAGACGATTATTTTTATGAGCGGGAGTCAGATGCACTGGTTTTTGCCAACAGCCGGGATGTTTACCAGAGCATGAATATTTTACGGGAGGAACAATGGGACACCTCCGCCTCCTGGCTGGCCCGGGAGGAATTATTAGATCACTTTCTCTCCCTGGCAGCTCAGGAGTATGGTTTTGAGCAGATTTTTTTGACCTGTCCTGAGGGTAACATTGTTTACGATTCTTTAGATGAAATAGAAGGTGAGAGCATTGCCCAGCGCGACTATATCCAGGGGAGCCTGGCCGGAAAATCTACCTGGTCAGATCTTTTCTACTCCGATGTGGTTCATGATATTTGTCTTGTGTATTCCACCCCGGTTTACAGCCGGGGAGGTTCCGGTGAGTTAGTCGGTTCACTAAATATATTGCTTCTGGAAGACAATATCCAGAGCTTTGTGCAGGAAGGTGTGCATGAACTGGGTGAAACGGCGGACGCATATCTCATCGATGAGGATGGCCTTCTTTTAACCGATACCATGCTGGGTGATTACACTTCAGGAGCTGCTTTAAATCAGAGCATCAACACCAGGGCTGTGGAACTGCTTTCTGATCCTATCAGACAGGGCAATTGGGATTTTTACGCTGCTGAAGAGTATCTTGACTATCTGGGCAATCCGGTACTGGGTCAGGTGGAAGTGGCCAGGCTGGGGGACCAGCCAGTGGGGCTGGTTGTGGAAATCGATGAAGAAGAAGCTTTTGCCGGAATTGCAGAAATGAGAAATGTCATGATTGCAATTGTTTTATTATCTGTTCTGGTTATTGTTCCTCTAGGATATTTCTTTGCTAACAGCATAACAAAGCCTGTGAATAATATTGTAGGAAGGCTTAAAGAAATGGCAGAACAAGGAGGGGACCTGACTCAGAAAATAGAGGTAAACAGAAATGATGAGTTGGGGGAGCTGGGTGAAGCAGTCAATAAAATGATTGGCAAGGTAAGAGAAATTGTTAAACAGGCAGTAGGTACAGCTATTGATGTGGATGAATCCAGCGGCTCTCTTTCTTCAGCTGTAGAGAGTGTAAGTGCCTCCCTGGAGCAAGTTGCAGCCAGCACCAATGAATTTGCCAGCAGCACCCAGGAGCTAAGCTCCTCCTCCCAGGAAATGGAAAATATCTCCAATGAGGTTTCTACCCGGGCTGAAGAGGGCAGAGAGGCTGTTAATAACGCGGTAGAACAGATGAAGGAAATAAACCAGATGGTTGAAAACCTTGGGGGTGTAATTCAGGGGCTGGATAAGCGCTCTCAAGATATTGGTGAGATTGTTAAGTTAATTACTGGTGTGGCAGATCAAACCAACCTTTTAGCCCTTAACGCTGCCATTGAAGCTGCCCGGGCTGGTGAGCAGGGCCGTGGATTTGCTGTTGTGGCTGAAGAAGTTCGCAAGCTTGCAGAACAAAGTGGAGGTGCTGCAAATGATATTGCTGATTTAGTCAGGGCTACCCAGGAGGAAACCGGTCGGGCAGTAGAAAGTATGAATGAGAGCGCAGAGAAAGTCAGTTCAGGGTCAGAAGTAATCTTCTCCAGCGGGGTAACATTCCAAAACATTATAGAAAATGTAGAACAGGTTGTTTCTAAAACTAATACAGTATCATCAGCAGCAGAGCAAATAAGTTCAGCCAGTGAGGAGATAGCTGCATCTACAGAAGAACAGTCTTCAACCATGGAAGAAATTAATGCCTCTGCTGAGGAGTTAAGAGCTCTAGCCGGGTCACTAAGGAATGCGCTGGGACAATTTAAATATGAGTAAGAGCCTTAATGTAAGGAACATGCTCCTGAAGTGAAGTGAAGTGAAGTGAAGTGCTGTTTCTAAACACTATTACTAAAAGGGGGGAATTAAATATGGAAAAGGAGCAGTTAGTTGACCAGCAAGGCAAGCAGGTAGTGGTTTTAAAGCTAAAGGATGAGGAGTTTGGAATTGATATTTACCTGGTCAGAGAAGTATTAAAAATCCTGCCCATAACTGCTTTACCAGATACCCATAAGTTTATCGAAGGCGTAATTAATATTCGCGGGTCTGTAATCCCTGTTATTGAATTGTGCAAGCGTTTTGGCTTTGCAGAAGATACTCGATCCAGGGAAAGCCGTATAATCATAGTAGAATCTAATGGTGAGCAGGTAGGTCTTATTGTTAATGAAGTGACAGAAGTATTACGAATTTCCGGGGAGGAAATACAGCCGCCCCCTTCCAGGCTGGCAGGAACCCATGCGGAATTTCTGGAAGGAGTAGCCAGGTGTGATAACAGACTGATAATTTTACTGGATATAGAGAACTTGTTGAGCTCACAGGAAAAGTTAGAAATAGAGAACTGTCACAAGCTGGAAAGTAATAAAGATTGATGGTTTTGGAGGTATGTTTATGTGTAAAGGAAGTGACAGATGTATTTTACTGGTAGAAAATATGCCTGATGCCTTCGCCCGTCATAGAATTATACTTGACAGCCAGGGAAATCCCGCTGACTTTGTATATTTGGATGTAAACAGTGCTTTTGAAAAAATGACGGGTCTTACCAGGGATAAGATTAAAGGCAAAAAAGCTACAGAAATATTTATTGCAACCCGGGACTTTGGTCTTGACTGTATTGATTTGTTGGGCAAGGTGGCCTTAACCGGTGAAAACAAAATGATCCCTTATTATCATCAGTTGCAGCAGCGCTGGTTTGAAATAAGTGTTTACAGCGATGAACCTGATTATTTTATTACTATATTTAAAGATATTAGTGATATAAGAAGGGCTCAGAAAGTGCTAATTGACCACTGTAGAGAACAAAGGAAGGTGAAAGCAGCATTGAACTACCAGCTATTTCATGACCAGCTTACAGGTCTATATAACCGGGCTTACATGGAAGAAGAAATGAAAAGGCTGGATGCAAAAAAGCAGCTTCCTGTAAGCATTATAATGCTGGATTTAAACGGCCTTAAGCTGGTTAACGATACCTGCGGTCACAGTGCAGGAGACGAAATGCTGAGATGTGCTGCCGAAATTTTAAAAAATGCTTGCCGGGAGGAAGATGCTATTTTCCGCTGGGGGGGAGACGAATTTGTTGTTATCCTGACACAGGCAAAAGCAGGGGAAGTTGAGGCTATATGCAAA
Organism: uncultured Syntrophomonadaceae bacterium; assembly: GCA_964474145.1. Lineage (GTDB taxonomy): Bacteria > Bacillota > Dethiobacteria > SKNC01 > SKNC01 > PWHX01. The sequence goes on along the minus strand of CAYYWR010000002.1, from coordinate 11,569 downwards.
AGAATAAAAGATAAGTGTTGCAAGAGATTTGTGGAAAATGTGCCTGTTTCCATGGCACTGGGAACTGCCACCAGGGACAGCAGCAATAAAAACATGGCAGACGTCCTGAAAAAGGCGGAAGACGAAATGTATAAAGAAAAATTATTGGAAAGTAGAAGTGCAAGGAGTTCTGTATTAAGTGCCCTGATTAATACCTTGCAGGCAAAAAGCTATGAAACAGAAGCCCACACCCGGAACATGCAAGAGATGGCTTTAAAAATTGGCAGGCAAATAAAGCTTTCCGATTCAGAGTTAAGTCGCTTGGAACTGCTGATTACCCTGCACGACATAGGAAAAATAAACATCCCTGAGGAAATACTAACTAAAGATAAGCCTCTGACACAAGAGGAATGGAAGGTGATAAGAAAGCACCCGGAAACAGGATACAGGATTGCTCGCTTAACGGAACAATTTGCTCCTGTTGCTGAAGAAATCCTGGCTCACCATGAGCGCTGGGACGGCACCGGATATCCCCGGGGATTAAAAGGCACAGAAATACCTCTGCTGGCCCGAATCACTGCCCTTGTCGACGCCTTTGAAGTAATGACTAACGGCAGACCGTACAAAAAAGCCCTGACCCAAAAAGAAGTTGTTGCTGAAATAAAAAGATGTGCCGGAACCCAGTTTGACCCGCAGCTGGTAGAAGCCTTCTTTTCAGTTTTATAGTTGTCATGGCTGTACGGGGAGGGCGGCTTTCAGGGGTTTTGCTCCTTCATAATCACCTTATATACAATCTGGGACAATTCTTTTAGGGAGAAGGGTTTTTTAATTACCCCCTTAAAGCCGTAGTCCTGGTAATTGGCCATTACCGGGTCCCGGGAATATCCGCTGGCTACTATTGCTTTTACACCGGGGTCCAGTTTTAGTAGCTCCTTTATGGTGTCTTTACCCCCCATACCCCCAGGGATGGTCAGGTCCATAATTACCAGGTGGAAGGGGTCATTCTCCTTCAGGGCTTCCATGTAGATATTTATGGCTTCCTCTCCATTCCTGGCCAGGGAAGCCTGGTAGCCTAAATCAATTAACGCTTCCCGGGTTAACTCCAGGAGATCCTCCTGGTCATCCATTACCAGTATCTTTCCGGAACCATAAAGAATTTCACCCGTATCCGCGGCCGGGGTGGCTACCCGATTCGAGGCGGGCAGGTAAATGTAGAAAGTGGTTCCTGCTCCTACCTGGGAATCTGCGAATATTTGACCGCTGTGGTTCTTAATGATGGTATAGGAGGTGGCCAGCCCCAGGCCGCTTCCCTTTTCCTTGGTGGTAAAAAAGGGGTCGAACAATTTATTCAGGTATTTTTTTTCAATGCCTATACCCTGATCCTGAATGGAGATTCTAACATGTTCCCCCGGGGACAAAAAAGAAGATAGGCCGTTTGTGTATAAGATGATGTTTTCCGCGGTAAGAGCTATTTCTCCCCCTTCAGGCATGGCCTGGCAGGCGTTAGTAATGATATTGCTTATCACCTGGCTGAATTGCCCCTCATCTATATCTACCGGGTGAAGCTCTTCATCAATAAAAAAATTACAGCAAACATTGGAGCCGCTTAAAGTAAACTTAACGTTATCTACCAGGAACTGGTTAAGATAAACTGTTTTCTTAACCGGGGCGGCACCTTTAGCAAAGGCAAATAATTGACTTGAAAGGTCTTTTGCCCGGGCTGTGGCCTGCTCCATGGCTTCCAGTTTCTCCATAATAATTTGCGGGTTATCCTTGTAAAGTTTAGCCAGGGATATATTTCCCAGCAGGACCGCCAGGTAGTTGTTGAAATCGTGGGCAATGCCTCCTGCCATTGTTCCTATGGACTCCAGCTTGTCTGCTTTAAATATTTCCTGTTCCAGTTTTTTACGCTCTGTAATGTTACAGTTTGTCCCTGTTACACTGGTTACTTTACCCTTTTCATCAAACAGGGGTATCAATACGATATTGTATGTGCGAATACTTCCCTCTGGTACAGTAATTGTTACTTCAGTCTCTAGATTTTCCCCTGTGTTAAAAACCTTAAGAAATAGTTCTTCCAGCTCCCGGGCTGTTTCACCGGGAAGTCCCAGCTCAGAAGCGCTTTTGCCGATAATTTCATGGGATTCCAGGGACAGGGTCTGGCACAGGCTCTGATTTACAGCTGTGAACCGGAGCTCCCGGTCAAGGCTGTAGATATGGTCAGGTGTGTTGTCTGCCAGGAGCCGGTAGTTCTCTTCTGAAGCCTGGAGCTTTTTTTTGCTCTCCAGGAGGGCATGCTCAGCCTTCTTGCGATTGGTGACATCTCGAGCAATGGTAAGGAATCGCTGCTCATCCATGGGTGCAATGCGTGCCTCGCAGAACTTTGTCCCTCCCGGAGTATTTAAGATAAACTCCAGCACCTGTGCCTCTTTTTTTTCCTGGGCTTTTTTACAGCATTGAAGATATTTTTCTGTCAGGTCCATGGGAAGTACTTTGTAGATGGATTTACCGAGAAATTGTTCCAGGTGGGGAGTAAGTATGCTATCAGTGGGCACATTATAATCGTGGAGTATCCCCTCCCGGTCGCAAATAAACATGAAATCGGGAATGGCGTTAAGAATGGCATGACATCTTGCTTCACTTTCCTTCAGGTCGGTTATATCCCTGCCCACACACTGCACCTCAGTCATTTCCCCTTCTTCATTTATTATGGCATTGTACTGCCAGTGAATCCAGCGCCAGCCATAAACCGTTTGAACCCGCTGTTCTTTGTAAGTCTGGTGAGGATTTTTTTTAAGTTCCTTCAAGGACTGCAATGTGTCACTGATGTCGTCTTCATGAACCAGGGGAATAAAGGAACTTCCTATAAGCTCCTCCCTGCTTTTGCCAAAAGTCTTGCAGCAGGTATCGTTAACATAGGTAAGCCTGTTTTCGGGATCTATTCTGGCAATCAGGTCATTTTGCACTTCCAGTAAGCTATAATTGTAATTCAAATTATATTCCTCCTTGAAAAATTTTTCACCATTAAAAGCAGGAGCAGTGGAAATTAGAATTAATTAGAATAAACAATTATAATACAGTATGTAGTATGTAGTATATAGTATATAGTATACAGTGTCAGGGGAAAGATAGAAATTAACGGTGAAGTGCATAACTAATATTCTATTGCATTTTACTCATAGCCATTAATATCCTTTGTATTCTATATATAGCCATTAATCTCCTTGCTAAATTATGTCTTGTTTTGTCGAATAGAAAATTTTTTATCCAGCCTCTTTTTCGTGACTGCCACGGGACGGTTCCAGCGCACCCGAAGTGCAGCCAAGGGCCCAAGGGAATACCATGGAACCGTCCCCTGTGGCTAGTGGATTCTGTTTAATGATAAATTTTTCGCTGTAGTGTTAACTGGAGCGCCTGCCTGCACTTGCAGTTGCCCCCCTGGTTTACTATAATAGTAAATGTTCAGTAAACCCGGTTAGATGCTTCTAGCAGTGCCATGGTGAAGGTTACTTTTCCCCGAAAGGCCGATAGGAATATAGGGCAAAACGTCTCCATGTCTTAGCGTCCTGCGGGTTCACTGAATATTTACCTATAATAGTATCTATACCCTCAAGCCAGCAGTAGAAATAATAAGGTATTATGAACAGGAAGGGTGGTGAATACCGTGGGAATGTCTATCTTCTTTGGTGCATTTATAATGATATTTTTAGCAGAAATGGGTGACAAGTCACAAATAATGGCTTTTAGCCTGGCCAGTCGTTATAGCGCTAAGATGGTGCTTTCAGGAGTATTTTTTGCTACCCTGATAAATAACGGGCTTGCAGTTTTTATAGGGACTGTTTTAGGAGATATCATTAATATAGAACTTGTAACGGCTATTTCTGCCATAGTATTTTTAGGTTTTGGAGCATGGGTATTACTGGAAAAAGAGGATGAGAGTAAAGAAGATGTAGTAGTCAAAGGCAATGTGAGTTCTTTTATTTCGGTAGTTTCTTTATTTACCATTGCAGAAATGGGAGATAAGACCCAGATAGCTACTGCAGTCTATGCTGCTACGTACAATGCGCCCTTTTTGACTTTAGGAGGAGTATTGTTGGGAATGTTGCTGGCAGACGGCCTGGGTATCTACCTGGGGGTTCGTTTGCGGAATATAATATCAAAAAAGAAGGTAAGATTATTTTCCGGCATAGTGTTTTTTGTTCTGGGAGGCATAAATTTTGTATCTTCGGCATTATTCCCTCCAGTTTTAATATGGTTATTATTAATATTTTACATTTTAGTTTTCAAGTTAAGGATAAAAAAACTTTAATTAATCTTTTAAAATTCAATATTATGTTATATAATTTTAGTTATAAAGCAATATTATTAAACTTATAAGAGGAGGAGTGACTTTTGATGAAGATTTTAGTACCTGTTGATGGCTCAAAAAATTCAGTTGAAGCTTTGAAGACTGCCGTAGATTTGGCAGAAAAGCTAAATGGAAGTTTAATGATAACAAATGTTCAAAAGAAAATAGTTTCCCGGCCCAAACCCATGGAGTTTGAGATTTCCGAGTTTATTGAGGATGATCCGCAGTTACTCAGGGATAGAGGTAATAAGCTGCTGGATAAAATAGCTGAACAACTAGAGGGTTCTTCAGTTAAAGAAGTGGAAAAATGTCTAAAACTGGGAGATCCTGCAGATAAAATACTGGAATGTGCTGAAGATTATAAGCCTGATATGATTGTTATTGGTTCCCTTGGTTTAACCGGCATTCAGAAGTTCTTAATGGGAAGTGTTTCATCCAAGGTGGTTGCCCATTCCAATTTTCCAGTCCTGGTAGTAAAATATAAAGACTAAAAACTAAAATAGATTGTGTCTCAAGGGTGAAAACATATTTTAAACTGTTACATGGCTGCTGGAGAAATTCAGTAGTCTTTTTTGTAAAGAAAAGGATAATCACCTACCATAAACGTCAATTTAACTTTCACTTCTGGTATAATTAGATAAACAAGTCAACGAAAGGAGGGTCTGTAATGTTAGATTATCTAAACATGGAATTTGGAATAGTTGGTAGAACCACCGCAACCAGGTCAGAACCCAATACCTCCAGCGAGTTTTCTTTTTGGTTATCTGACAAAAAAGAAGCATTAGATAGTGTTGAAATTGGAAATATTGTTGCCGCTTATTCTGACAGCGGAGATGATATTACCTTTGGACTGGTAACAGATATGAGAACTTATAGTGATGTAGAGGATTATATTACTGATTTTTTGGGGCATAACCCGGGTGAAGCAGGGTATAATGATTTGCCCCAGCCCCAGGTTTTGCCCGAAGTTACGGTGGTACGCTGCTGGATCATGAGAAATATTTCCGGTAAAATTAGGCCACCTGCTCGCTCCCGGGTCTATTTCCCCAGCCTTTTGGGCATTAAATATGCCTACAGGATAGTTGATGAATATGGTGACACGCCTTTTGGCAACACCATTCCTGTAGGTTTTTTCCAGAACGGGGACGGAACCCTTATGCCTGTTGGTATTGATGAGGATTTTCTTGTGGGGCCTGAAGGGGCGCACCTGAATATTTCCGGGATTTCTGGCCTGGCCTCCAAGACTTCTTTTATCATGTTTCTGCTCAGGTCACTGCTGGAATCCACGGATAAAAAAATCGGTATAGTAACCTTTAATGTTAAAGGAAAAGACTTGCTGTACCTGGACCAGAGCAATCCTGAAATGGATGACTGGTCCAGAGAAGCCTATGATAAGGCCTCTATTTCATCTTCAGCCTTTGAGCAGGTTCGGTATTTTGCTCCTAAGGACCCCAATAATCCGGGGAGCACTTGTTCCAGGCGGAACAACGCAGAACCTTTTATCTTGGGGCTGCGCTCCAGTCACCCTAACATCCCTGCCCTGTTTAGTCCTGATGACTGGAACGATAAAACGGAGGGAGTATGGAACGTAATAGAAGAAAAGGTTCAGGACCCTGTAAAAAATATTCAAAAGTATGAAGATATGTTACACTGGATTCACGATAAGCTAAATTATGCTAACCGGAACAAGTATTCCAGCATAGAAGGTCATCATATTTATACCTGGCAGAAGGTATTCAAGCATCTTAAGCGCCTTCCCCGGGCCTACCAGAGTATAATCTCCAGGACCGGTCATGGTAAGGATATCCCCTGGGATGAATTAAAACCGGGCAATATTTTTGTGGTGGATATGGAAATGCTGGACCAGCGGGCACAAAGTTTTGTTTTTGGAGTCTCCATAGATGCAATTAAGTTTTTACTGGAAATGAATAAAGGTTTGGATGGGGTAGTTGTTTTTGTTGATGAACTGGGGAAATTTGCTCCGGTGAGTAATTCCAGGGCTCCTTTAAAAAGAAATCTGTTAGAGATTACAGCCAGGGGGCGCAGCATGGGGCTATCTCTTTTTGGTGCCCAACAGTTTGTTTCTAAGGTGGAGAGGGAATTAGTAAATAATTGTGCCACACAAATTTTTGGCAGGACAGAGGTCACAGAACTTCTTGAAGCAAACTATTCGGCCTTCAGTGAAGAGATAAGATCCAAACTAATAAAAATGTCTCAAGGAGAGCTTGTGGTCAGGTTTGCAAGATTTCCACACCCTGTTTTTGTTAAGTTCCCGAGGCCTCCATGCAAGGTGGGCAGCTAATGTATCTCCTCAGCCCTCTGCCCTACCAGCTTGTGACAGCTCCTGACTGATAAAGGCGACGACTCAGCACAAAAAAGATTCATAACAAAAAACTTTACTCAAAAGAAAGGAGATGCTGGTACACTTGGCGAATTTACCAGGTATTAACTTGTAACTTGTATATGCAACTTAAATCATCTTAGCTACTATATTTTTTTTAAAAGAGGGTTAAAGCATGGATACCTATATAGCAAGACAGCCTGTTTTTGATAAAAGGCTCTTTGTTTTTGGTTATGAGCTTCTGTACCGCTCGGGCAGTGGTAATTATTTCGATGCCCGGGACGCGGACCAGGCTACTTCAGAACTGATCAGCAATACCATGTTTCTCTTTGGCCTGGAAAAATTGACCCGGGGTCGCAGGGCTTTTATTAATTTCACTGCGAAATTACTGGAATCTGAAGTGATAGCCATGCTGCCTCCGGATAAGGTGGTAGTGGAAGTTCCCAGGCATGTGGAACCGGGAGAATCCCTGCTGAATGCTTGCAAAAGAATTAAAAGTGAAGGTTTTCTTTTAGCTTTAGATGATTTTGCTTACTTTGATAAAAATGACATTTTATTGGAGCTTATAGATATTATTAAGGTTGATTTTTTAGAAATCCGGGGAGATAAAAGAAAAGAGATAATGGACCGGATTAACCTTCCTGGCATTTCTTATTTGGCCCAAAAGGTGGAGAGTAGAGACGACTTTGAAGAGGCAGTTAGGATGGGCTATACATATTTTCAGGGATTTTTTTTCAGCAAACCGGTGATTATAACCGGTCAAAATATTCGCACTTTTAAACGTACTTACCTGTATATTTTGCAGGAAATTAACAGGCCAGATATTGATTTTGACCAGGTGGAGGAATTAATTAAAATAGATCTGGCTCTATCTTATAAGCTGTTAAGATTTATAAATTCTGCTGCTTTTCATTTTAGAGTAGAGATTTCATCCATAAAGCAGGCCCTTACGCTGCTGGGTCAAAGGGAGTTGAACAAGTGGTTTTCCATGATTACCATAAAAGAGATTGGGGAGGATAAGCCGGAAGAGCTTATGGTAACAGCTGTTTGCCGGGCCAGGTTTTGTGAGCTTTTGGCCCCCCGGGTGGGGTTAAAAAGTCGCAGCTCTGATTTATTTCTCCTGGGACTGTTTTCATTGATTGATGTGTTTTTGGACCAGCCCCTTTCCGCTGTACTGAAAGAGCTTCCCCTTGCCCGGGATGTAAAGGAAGCACTTACTGGAAAAGAAGGCCCTATGGGCGATGTTTACAAAATGGTCCTGTCCTATGAAAGAAATGAGATGGAAACAGTTTTTTTCCAGGCACAAAAGCTCAACCTGACAGGGAAAGAATTGACAGGTTATTACCTGGAAGCTGTGGAGCTGGGGAACCATATTTTCTCATAAAATATTATTAGCAGCGCAGTATTAATTTGTTTTTAAGGGTGGGAACTTTTATGGAAAAAACTGAGTTATTCGATAATGCGCCCAATATAATGATGCTGGTAAATAGTGATGTGCGTGTGGAAGAGATCAACCAGGCTGCCCTGGACTTCCTGGGTACAACAAAAGAAAAAATTATGGGCAGTTTCTGTGGGGAATTATTCAACTGTGTAAATGCCGGGACTGGAAAAGGGTGTGGCAGGAACCCTGGCTGTGCCCGCTGTCCTGTGCGCAGCAGTGTAAATTATACCTTGAAAACCGGTAAGGCTTTGCAAAAGGAAGAAGGCAGGATGGTTTTCCGCCGGGAGTCAGTGGATGAGCTCAGGGATTTGCTTATTTCCACCGCCGTGATGAAGTTTCGGGGAGAGAATATGGTGCTGCTAACAATGGATGATATCACAGAGCGCAAAGGATCCGAGGAAGCTTTAAAAAGCCAGCTCCAGTTCCAGCAAATGGTGGCCCAGATTTCCTCCCATTTTATCAACCTGTCATGGGAAAAGCTGGATGAAAAAATTAGTTATGCCCTGCAGAGAACGGGAGAATTTTTTAATATGGACCGGAGTTATATATTCCTGCTTTCTGATGATGGGAAAACAGCTGATAATACCCATGAGTGGTGCGCTCCACAGATTGAGCCGCAAATTGATTATTTGCAGAATTTTCCTATTCACGTATTATCCTGGCATTTTCAACAAATTCAAAAAGGGGAGCCTTTTTATATCTACGATATTGAGAGCTTGCCACCGGAGGCCGAGATGGAAAAAGAGCATTTTCAGGCCCAGGATATCAAGTCCCTTCTGGCTATACCCATGGTGGTAGATGGGAAACTTATGGGTCTTTTAGGTTTTGATGCAGTTGAGGACAAAAAAAATGTGACCCGGGAACAAATCATATTGATGCAGGTTGTAGCGGAAATCATTGCTGCGGCCATGTCAAAACATCAGATTGAAGAAGCCTTAAGGGAGAGCGAAGAAAAATTCCGCCAGATGGCAGAAAATGTCGGAGAAGTATTCTGGCTGCGTTCCAAAGATAATCAGTGGATTTACTATGTCAGCCCTGCTTACCAGGAAGTTTGGGGTCGCACCTGCCGGAGTCTTTATGAGGAACCCAGTTCCTTTTTTGAGTCTGTTTATGATGAAGATAGAGAAAAAGTCAAGGGTTTTATGTCCGGTGAATTGGATTGCGAGACAGCTGGCAGTAATGAGCTGGAGTATCGCATTGTGCGTCCTGACGGTCAAATGCGCTGGGTTTGGACCCGCTCTTTTCCAGTAAAGGATTTTTACGGCAGGACTATCCGTTATGCAGGAATTACGGCAGATATAACAGAGCGCAAGCAAATGGAGGAAGAACTCCAGAAAGCTAAGGAGAAAGCTGAAGCAGCCAACCGGGCAAAAACTAATTTTTTAGCCAACATGAGCCATGAAATTCGCACCCCCATGAATGTAATTATAGGTATGTCTGATCTGTTGTGCAGTTCTGCTTTGAGTCAGCAGGAACAGAATTATGCAGGGATGATTAAAGAGTCTGCTCAATCCCTGCTGGTTGTTATTAACGATATTTTGGATTTTTCCCGGATTGAATCAGGTAAGCTGGAATTGACGCAGATGCAGTTTAACCTGTCCCAGGAATTGGAGAAAACTGTGGAAGTATTTGCTCTGCAGGCCTGGGAAAAGGGACTGAACTTACAGTTATATATTGAGGAAGATGTGCCCGGCAGATTGTGCGGCGACCTTTACAGGTTGAGGCAGGTTTTGATCAATCTGCTGGGAAATGCTATAAAATTTACCCATGAGGGGCAGGTTACCCTTAACGTGGGGAGAGGGAAAGGGCCGGGGCGCCCCTCAACAATTAGCGGTCGGCCCGGGGGTATAGAGGGGCAGCCTGATGCTGCTGTAGAAAATGTTTGTTTTACCATAACGGATACAGGCATAGGTATATCGGAGGATAAGTTAGGCCAGCTTTTCAAGAGCTTTAGCCAGGTGGACAGTTCCACTTCCCGTAAATATGAAGGCACAGGACTGGGCCTGGCAATATCAAAGAATCTCGTGGAGCTAATGGGAGGGACCATCAGTGTAAAGAGTAAAGAAGGAGAAGGGAGTTCATTTTTCTTTACTCTTCCCTTGAAGCTGCCTGGCTCCAGTGAACCCGGAGCAGAGCTTGTGCTGGGAAAAGAGGAAAATAAACTGCCCACTGCAGGGGAGAAGGACCTGATGGCACCAAAATCTAATATTTCTTATACCCGATACCTTGCTGGAGAGGAGGAAAAAGCATTGAAAATACTTCTTGTGGAAGACAAGCCCATGAACCAGAAACTGGCCACCATTCTTCTGGAGAAAAAGGGCTGGAATGTAACCACTGCCATTAACGGCCGGGAAGCCCTGGATTTATTAGGTACAGAGAGCTTTGACCTGGTGCTCATGGATATACAGATGCCGGAGATGGATGGCCTGGAGGCTACACAGCATATCCGTGCCAGGGAAGCTGAGGCCGGGGAGCATATTCCAATCATTGCCATGACTGCCCATGCCATGGAGGGTGATCGGGAGAAGTTCATGGAAGCGGGGATGGACGGTTACGTTTCCAAGCCCATTAACCCGGAGGATCTCTATGGGACTGTGAAAGAGACTCTGGCTGGGGCAAAAGGGGCAGAGGGGATTCCTTCAACTTCACCAGCGGAGGAAACCAGTAATGGTTTAATTCTAGATAGTTTAAGCGACCTGACCCGGGAAGACATGGATGCGGTGCAGGGTGAAGCCGCTGCCATGTTTAAAACCCTGGGGGGAGATAAGGTTTTGATGGAAGAGATGGTAGGGCTTTTGATGGAGGACGCCCCCAGGGACGTAAAAAAACTGCAGGAATTTCTTGCTTCCCGGGACAAGGAAAACGCTGCTCTGATAGCCCATGGTCTCAAGGGACAGCTGGGCAACCTGGGCATGGAAAAACTGCATAAATTAGCCCTGGACCTGGAAAAATCTTTAAATCAGGAAGATTTTAAAGAGGCAGACCTGTACCTGCATGACCTGGAAAAGAATCTACAGGGGTTGGAGAGGTTTTTTGCCCGGGAAAACTGGCAGGATATGCTGTAAAGTTTACTGTAAAGGTTACTATTAAGTTTTCACATAACTTGAATAATAGTAAGGGAACCATTGAAAAATAACTGGAAACCATATCCAGCAATTAAAAGGGCAGGGAGTTGAATTTGCTGAGTGTGATAGATCAGGATATAACAGGGGTACTGGTTGTAGCATTTTACTATCTGGCAGTAGTAGTGGTGAATATCGTTTTAGGCTTCATTTCAGCATTTCCCAGAGAGCTGGTACGAAAATCGTACCATGTTCTATGTAGTTTATCTATATTCATATTTTTAGAGTTATTTGAGACCTGGTATATAGCTGCAGTTACGGCAGCTGCTTTGTTCTTCTTCAGCTGGGCAGGAACCCTGGTTCTCAGAAAAAATCCCTGGATAAATAGAAATTTTTTT
>CAYYWR010000001.1:0-31149 GCA_964474145.1 uncultured Syntrophomonadaceae bacterium | reverse complement strand
CAGTCCAGCTTATTTGATATAATCGGTCATATAGACGTGATAAAGAAGTTTGGTTACCGGCCCTCCAGAAGTACGTATCACCTTATGGAGCAGATTACTGACCTTCTAAGGGCAGCAGATATGTGTATAGAGCTTAATACCGCGGGCTTTTATGCTCCGATTAATGAGTATTATCCCGGCATTGAGCTGTTAAAGCTCTGTTACAGAAAAAAAGTGCCTGTAACTTTAGGTTCGGATGCCCACCAGCCTGCCCAGGTAGGAAGGGATATTGATAAAGCTTTATCCTTGTTAAAAAATATCGGCTACAGGGAGGTAGCTGTATTTAATAAAAGAAAGAGGTTTGTCCGGAGTATTATTTAATGTTTCATTTCTTTATATGTATAAACATGGTTTATACAATTTCAGGGAATAGGCGACAGAATGGTGGATGATGACATGTACTTTTTCCAGGCTGAGATATCCTGGGGAAAATTATTAGTTCTGTATGGACCAGATGGATTGCAGGCCTTAAAGATTTTGGAGGATAATCACCGGAAAAAAGATATAGAGTTTTTTCTTGAGGGAAGGCTGGAAAAAACCTGGCCTGAGCTTTTGCTAAACTTGAAAAACTATTTTAACGGTATCCATCAGGTGGATTTTGCAAAATTTCCAGTTAGTCTGGTGGGGTGTTCTGCCTATACTGTTAAAGTTCTGGGCTTTATCCGTAATATTCCCTATGGTCGGGTTTATTCCTACAGCGGTGTTGCCAGAAAGATCGGCTTTAGCTCTGCGGCTTCCCGGCCGCTGGGAAAGGCCCTGGGTAAAAATCCTCTACCGGTTATTATTCCCTGTCACAGAGTTGTGAAAAAGGATGGCAGTGCCGGTGGGTTTTCCCTGGGTATAGACAGAAAAATTAACTTATTAGAACTTGAAGGAGTAAAAATTTCTAACTTAAAAGGGAGAATTTCAGATGAGATATTTATCTGCAGGTGAGTCCCATGGCCCCTGCCTGGTAGCTGTCATAGAAGGGCTGCCTTCTAACCTGAAGTTGTATACGGAAAATATTAATCATCATTTAGCCCGGAGACAGCAGGGTTATGGCCGGGGCGGCAGGATGAAAATTGAAACAGATAAAGTCCAGGTTTTATCCGGCCTTCGTTTTGGTAAAACTCTGGGCAGTCCCCTTACCCTGCTCATTAAAAATAAAGATTATGATAACTGGAAGGAGGTTATGGACCCTTACAGTGTCACAAAGGGAAAGGAAGAAACAGCAAAACTTACCAGGCCCAGGCCGGGTCATGCTGATTTAGCGGGGGCCTTGAAGTATAACCATCAGGACACCAGGAATGTCCTGGAAAGGGCCAGTGCCAGAGAAACTGCTATAAGGGTGGCAGCAGGCAGTGTGGCCCGGGAGTTTATTTCCTCTTTTGATATAAAAATTTACAGTCATGTAGTGGAAATTGGGGGAATTAAGGCCGGGGATATGGACATTACATTCCAGGAATTGCATAATAAAGCAGAAGGCTCCCAGGTTAGATGTGCCGACCCTGAGGCCGAAGAAGGGATTATAAAGGAGATAAAACGGGCTCAGGAGGAAGGAGATACCCTGGGAGGAATTTTTGAGATACTGGTAACCGGAGTTCCTGCAGGGTTGGGGAGTCATGTCCACTGGGACCGGAAGCTGGATGGCCGCCTGGCCGGGGCTTTAATGAGCCTTCAGGCAATTAAAGGAGTAGAGTTAGGCCTTGGTTTTGATGCTGCCCGTTTCAGGGGGTCGCAGGTACAGGACGAAATATGTTACAATAAAGAAATGGGCTATTATCATAAAACCAACAGAGCAGGAGGAATTGAAGGGGGGCTCAGTAACGGGGAGGCGCTGGTTATTCGGTGTGCCATGAAACCCATTCCTACCCTTTACAGGCCCTTGCAGAGTGTGGACATGGAAACAAAAAAAATTCAGCGAGCCGGAGTGGAGCGCTCCGACGTATGTGCTGTCCCGGCGGCCAGTGTGGCAGGAGAAGCCATAGTAGCCTGGGAGGTAGCCCGGGCTTTCAGAGAAAAGTTCGGCGGTGACTCCATGGAAGAAGTTAAAGCTAACCATGAAAATTATAAAGGATTAATTTCCAGTAGATAGGATGGAGCTTATGAGAGAATTAAAAGTAGAGCTTGCCTCCCGGAGCTATACAATAAAGATAGGACAGGATGTGCTGCAGGATCTGGGGGAGGAACTACAATCAGCAGGCTTTAAAGGAAAGTTATTGATAGTAACCGATGAGAATGTTATGCCCTTCTATGCCCATTCTTGCCGGGAAAGCCTTGAAAAGTCCGGCTTTAAGACCAGTATTTTTTCAATACCCCCGGGAGAGGAGTCCAAGAGCTGGATGTGGGCAGAACAAATTTTTTCTGCAGCCCTGGACTTTAATTTAGACCGGGATTCAGGTATTGTGGCCCTGGGGGGTGGAGTAGTGGGAGACCTGGCAGGGTTTATAGCAGCTACCTATCTCCGGGGCGTAAACTATGTACAGGTTCCTACTACTCTGCTGGCCCAGGTGGACAGCAGTGTGGGAGGCAAAGTAGCCATTAACCATCCCCGGGGGAAAAATATGATAGGCGCTTTTTATCAGCCCAGGCTGGTTTTGATTGATTTGGATACCCTGGACACTTTGCCATTTCGTGAGTTGAAGTCCGGTATGGCTGAAGTAATCAAGTACGGGATAATCCGGGATGATGTTTTTTTTAAGGAACTATACCGGGACCTGGCAGCTCATCTGGGCCAGGGGAAGGAATTTTTGGGGCATATTGTATATCAGTCCTGTTCCATTAAGGCAGATATAGTTTCTGCAGATGAAAAAGAAGGGGGTATAAGGGCCATTTTGAATCTGGGGCATACCCTGGGGCATGCCCTGGAGGCAGCTACCGGCTACAAGCACTTTAACCATGGAGAGGCTGTACACTATGGAATGCTCCTGGCCTCCAGGTTAGCTTACCGGGAGGGGTTGCTGGATTTTAAATCCCTGGAATTGATTGAGGAACTTTTATACCGGATAGGTTTTAAAGAACTTCCTCCGGTATTAGATGCTGAGAAAATTAAGAAAGGCCTGACCTATGATAAGAAAAGAAAAGAAGGAAAAACTATATTTATTTTACCTGAAAAAATTGGCCGAGTAGGTATTTATGATAATATATCTCAAAAAAATGTTAATGAAGTCTTATTAGACTTCTTTAAGGAATTTTATTAAAGCAGACTATTAATCTGATATTTTTTAGAAATTTGGAGTTGATGTATTATGCATTCCCGAGATTATCTTGGGAAAACACTTAAAAAAATTGATGGTAAAGGCTACAAAGCCTATAAAGATATCCAGGGAAGTTATGATTTTAAAGATTTCCATCTTTATATGGATTATGTACAGGGGGACCCCTTTGCAAGCCCTTCCCGTCTCAGGGTAAGATTAACCCAAGAAAGGGCTGGGTTTCCACAGGAGCTGTATCCCAGTAAAGTTCGCCGTGTAGCTCTGGAGGACTATTTAACCCGGGTTTTTAGCAGTGCAATAAATAAGGTTGTAAAGAGAAACCGGGGCACCGGTAAAAGTGGCCTTATTTTTATAGATTCTTGTGGCCAGGAAATTTTAGAGAGGACTTCCATGGTAGTAAACTCCAGTTTTGTGGAAGCCAGAATTTCTATGGGGCTTCCTGCCCGGGGCAGGAGCGTTTTGGCCAGGGAGGCAGCAGATATGTTTTTCAAGGAGCTACCTGAAATAATAAAACTGTCTCTTTATTATAGTAACCTGGATAAGCTTGAAGTAAAAAAACATGTGGCAACATGTGAGGATCAGGAATTCTTAAGAAAAGAAATTGAGAGGCTAAACCTGGTAAGCTTTATAGCCAATAATTCCCTGTTGCCCCGCCGCAGTGGTGTAAGTGACCTGCCCATGGAAGGGGAAAAGGTGGTTCCCTTTAAATCTCCCGAAGAGATGGAGGCTGAGTTTGACCTGCCAAATGCCGGCACTGTAAAAGGAATGGGGATACCGGCAGGGATTACCCTGGTAGTAGGGGGAGGATATCATGGTAAATCTACCCTGTTAAGGGCTGTAGAGAGAGGTGTTTATAACCATATTCCTGAAGATGGAAGGGAGTATGTGGTAACTATAGAAGATGCAGTCAAGATAAGGGCTGAAGATGGCAGGAGAGTGGAGAAGGTAAATATCAGTCCCTTTATCAATAATCTTCCCTTTGGTAAAGATACAATTGACTTTTCCACGGAGGAGGCCAGCGGTTCCACTTCTCAGGCAGCCAATATCATGGAGGCTCTGGAGATTGGGACAGGGGTCCTTTTACTTGACGAGGATACTTCTGCCACAAATTTCATGATCAGGGATGTGAGAATGCAGTCCCTGGTAGCCAAGGATAAAGAGCCCATTACCCCCTTTATAGATAAAGTAATGCTTATGAAGGAAGACCTTGACGTATCAACTATAATGGTTTTAGGTGGCTCAGGAGATTACTTTGATGTGGCAGATAAAGTAATCATGATGGATGAGTACCGGGCCCGGGAAGTTACCGGGAAAGCCAGGGATATTGCCCGTGAATATCGGAATCAGAGGATGGAGGAGGGGGGTAAGGAGTTCGGCCCTTTGAGTTCCCGGGTTCCTCTAAAAAAAGGGCTGGATCCCACCAAAGGGAGAAAAACCAAAATCAGTTCCAGGGGATTGCACACTATCGAGTTTGGTAGGCAGAGAATAGAACTTTCCCTGGTGGAGCAGCTGGTAGATGAAAGTCAAACCCGGGCTATTGGAGACATATTATATTTTGGCAGTTACTTTGTAGACGGGAAGAAATCATTAAGAGAAATAATTCAACTGGTCCTGGAGCAAATAGAGGAAAAAGGAATGGAGGTTTTATCTCCTTTTAAGGGACAGCATCCCGGGGAGTATGCTCTTCCTCGCAAGCATGAAATTGCAGCAGCTTTTAACCGCCTGAGAAGTTTTCATGTGAAGTAGAAAAGGAGGAACTCATGCCGGATATAAAAGCGGTGACTTTGGATGATATAAAAAGAGATCTCCAGATAAGCATATATATTCAAAAAGCTGATGAACATTTGGGATCCATGGGTTTTACTGAACACAGCTTTCGCCACTCAAACCTGGTAGCAAAAATAGCCTATAATATACTTTCCCGACTGGGTTATTCCGGAAGGGAAGCTGAGCTGGCGGCTATAGCCGGCTATCTTCATGATATTGGAAATGTGATAAGCCGTTACGGACATGCCCAAACGGGAGCTAATATTGCTATGGGGGCTTTAGAAAGGATGGGCATGCCTTATGGCGAAATAGCAGATATAGTGTCGGCTATTGGGAACCATGACGAACGGGAGGGGCGGGTAGTAAATCCCGTTTCCGCAGCATTAATCCTGGCAGATAAGTCTGATGTGCATCGTTCCCGGGTACGGAATAGGGATTATGCCTCCTTTGATATCCATGACCGGGTTAATTATGCTGTGAAAAGGTCGTTTTTACGGATAGAAAAGGAGGAGGGGGTTATTACTTTAGAGCTTATAATTGACTCCATGATAAGCCAGGTAATGGAATATTTTGAAATATTTCTTTCCAGAATGATAATGTGCAGGAGAGCGGCAGCTTTTTTAGATGCAAAATTTTCTCTAGTAATTAACGATACCAGGCTTCTTTAATTTAACAATAAGAGAAAAAGGGGGAATAAAAGGTGAAAACTAAAGAGAGAAAAGGCAGGTCCAGCCTGAAAAGAAAATCACTGGTGTTTTTTTTAGGCCTTATAGTATTGCTGTCTGGCTTTTCCTGGCTTGCTTATGGTCAAATTGAATCTGAACTTAATCTTGGCCTGGACCTGGTAGGGGGAGTTTACGTTCTACTGGAGGCCCGGGAAACAGAAGAAAAGCCAGGGGAAGATGCTATAGGAAGGGCCATAACTATTATCCGGAACCGGGTAGATGAGTTTGGGGTAACGGAACCCTTGATTCAAAGGGAAGGGGATAACCGAATAAGAGTAGAACTCCCCGATATTGATGATCCGGCCCGGGCCATGGAGGTTATAGGCCGGACAGCCCTTCTTACTTTTGAAGACCCGGAAGGGGAGGTGCTCCTGACAGGAGCAAATTTACAGGGGGCAGGATATGACTATGGTCCCCATGGGAATCCGGTGGTGACCATTGAGTTTGACCGGGAGGGCACTCAAAAATTTGAAGACGCAACCCGGAATTTACTGGGGCAGCCTATATCTATTTATTTAGATGGTGAAATGGTTTCTTCCCCTGTGGTTGAAGATGTTATACCCGATGGCAATGCCATTATAAGGGGCAATTTTACTGCTGAAGAAGCCAACGACCTGGCCTTGATTCTCAGGTCTGGAGCCCTGCCTGTAGAGCTGGTGGAATTGGAAACCAGGACTATAGGACCTACTCTAGGTGCTGATTCCAGGGACAGAAGCATGACTGCAGGAATAATTGGTTTATCCCTGTTGTTTTTATTTATGCTGGTGATTTACAGGGTTATTGGTGCTGTGGCCAGCTTTGCCCTGGGCATTTATGTGATTCTGGTAATGTCCGTGCTTACAGCTATAAACGCTACTTTGACTTTGCCGGGTATTGCCGGGCTAATCCTATCTATTGGTATGGCTGTTGATGCTAATGTTATTATATTTGAAAGACTTAAAGAGGAATTCCGGAGCGGGAAAACTTTGCGTTCTGCATTAGAGGCAGCTTTTAGAAATGCTTTAAGTACTATTTTGGATGCTAATATTACCACTTTAATAGCTGCCTTCGTTCTTATCTATTTTGGAACAGGTCCCATCAGGGGTTTTGCCGTAACCTTAAGTGTAGGTATTTTAACCAGCATGTTTACAGCTATTGTTCTTACCAGATATCTACTCCGCTATTTAATTGGAGCAAACATTATTAACAATCCAAAGCTTTTTGGGGTCAGGGGGTTTGAAGATGCTAAAGTTACAGATAATTAACTACCGGAAACATGCTGCTATACTGTCCCTTTTGATTATAGTAATTGGTGTTATTTCTCTGGCTATAAATGGACTTAACCTGGGAATTGACTTTACAGGGGGAACAGTTTTACATTTAAGGCTGGGAGAAACCTTTGAAGAGTCTGAAGTAAGGGAGATTCTAATAGAGTCAGGCCTGGAGGGCAGCTTTATCCAGAGCGTGGGAGACGATGGCTTTGCCCGGGGTGAAAAGGACGAAGTTATTATTAGAACCGTTTCTCTAAAGGAGGAGGAGCGACAGGAAATAATAGGTGCTTTCCAGGAAAGATGGAACATTACCGATAATGATATTATTAAGGTGGATAACGTGGGGGCGGTTATAGGGGAAGAGCTTACCCGGAGTGCTTTTTGGGCCCTTATTATCGCTACCCTAGGAATGATTGCCTATATTACCATAAGGTTTGAATTCAAGTTTGCCATATCAGCTATTGGGGCTTTAGTCCATGACCTGATAATACTCCTTGCCGTATTTTCTCTTTTTAGAATAGAGATAAATAGCCCTTTTGTAGCGGCGATACTGACAATATTTGGTTACTCAATTAACGATACCATTGTAGTTTTCGATCGCATAAGGGAAAACTTAAAAGGAATGAAGAAGTATGGCTATCGGGATATTGTAAATCATAGTATTAACCAGACTATAGTAAGGTCAATTAATACCTCCGTTACCACTCTTCTTGTTCTTTCAGCTCTATACATTTTCGGAGGCATTCCCCTCCGGCCCTTTATTGCAGCATTACTGGTTGGGGTTATAAGCGGAACTTACTCCTCATTATTTGTAGCCAGTCCCCTTTGGGTAACCTGGAAGGATTGGGAGCAGAGTAAAAGGAGAAAGACTAAAGAAGTTTAAAGTTTATGATTATATGGCTTAGCGTTTCCTCAGTTTACTGAATAGTTACCGATTTTACTACAATTATAATGAGTTTTTTCGACACTGTTTTTGCAATTATTAATATGATATAATGAGGGTGTCTGAAGGTAAATATATCCTCTACTATACTATCGCTTGAGGTGAACAGGGTGTATGAACGCTATAAGACAGGACTGCTGGGTGCCAGCCTGGGTATAATTATTAATATTCTTTTGGTTGTCATTAAAGGTTCAGCCGGTTACCTGGCTAAAAGTCAAGCTATGCTGGCTGATGCTTTTCACTCTGGAGCGGATATTTTTGTTTCTGCTGCGGTTATAGTAGGAATGAAAGTAGGTAAAAAGCCGGCAGATAAAGAGCACCCTTATGGGCATGGAAAAGCTGAAACTATAGCTTCTAAAATTATTGCCCTGGTTATTATCTTTGCAGGATTAAATATAGGATTATCTTCACTGGGCTCTATTTACAGGGGAATAGAAGTTGCTCCGGGAGGTCTTGCTTTGTGGGCAGCGGCAATCTCTATTTTAATTAAGGAGATCACTTTCAGGTATACTTATTATTTGGGTAAAAAAACAGACTGTAAAGTTTTATTGGCCAGTGCGTGGGAACACCGCAGTGATGTTTTTTCATCCCTGGCTGCCTTGATTGGTATCGGTGGAGCCAGGATGGGGGATTGGCTGGGTTATTCACAGTTTCTATATATGGACCCCCTGGCCGGTATTGTTGTTTCTATTCTTATCGTTAAGCTGGGTTTGGGTATTGCTGGAGAGGCGACATATGAACTGATGGATGCATCAGCTAACAGTGAAACCCTGGAGGATATTAAAGAGAAGGTATATTCTGTTATTGGGGTTGAAGAAGTCCATGATGTTAGAGCTCGTTTTGCCGGGCCCTATATTCTAGTTGACTTGCGCATTGGGGTAAACTGCGACCTGACGGTTAAAGAAGGTCATGAGATTACCAAAGAGGTTAAGGAAAGGCTTATGGAAAGCAGGGATGATGTCCTGGAGGTTATAGTTCATGTTAACCCCTGTGAGGTAGTAATAAAAGGGTAAACCCTGGATACTGGCAGCTATAGAAAGGGAGTGGAGTTTATGCAAATTGGTGTAATTTTATCTCTTTTAATTAGTATACTTGTTGCTCTATTCGCCATCTTAAATAATGAGATTGTAGAGATTAACTACCTTTTTGGTTCAGCACCTGTGTCTGTAGTGATAGTTATTTTGGTTTCTGCGCTTTCTGGAGCTCTTATTGTAGGCATTTTTAGTCTGGTAGGACGGATAAAATCAGGATTGCGTTTCAGGGAACATGGCAGTAAGTTAAAGCGGATGGAGGAGCAGCTAGAATATCTTAAGGAAAGGGAAACTGAATTAATGGGACAGGTCAGTGAAATGGAAAAGCTTCTCTATGGTGAAACTAATGAGATGGCTGACCCTCAAGATAATCCGGAGTAGTATTATGTTTAATTGTTTTTTGGGAGAATGGGGGAATCCAGGTGGGGTTTCGGGAGTATAAATGGAAGGTTAGTAATGTAGATTTCGACTTAAGAGAAAAACTAAGTGCCGGGCTGGGTATTAAGAAGATTACAGCCCAACTCCTTATTAATCGGGGTATAAAGAGCCAGGAGGAAGGAAGGAAATATTTTTTTTCAGGCTTAGATGATCTAAACCCTCCAGAAAATATGAAAGGCATGGTTTCTGCCGGGGAGAAAATTAAACAGGCGTTACAGGATAATAAAAAGATTACAGTATATGGCGATTATGATGTTGACGGTATAACGGGGACAGCTATACTGGTGTCTCTTTTCCGGGAGCTGGGGGGAGAGGTTTCTTATTATATACCCAATCGTTTTAATGAAGGGTATGGGCTGAATTTTCAGGCTCTGGATAAAATAAGGGAAGAAGGAACGGACCTTCTTATTACTGTAGACTGTGGAATATCTTCCCTGGAAGAAGTTGAGTATGCTAAGGAAAAGGGTATGGAGGTTATTGTTACTGACCATCATACTCCCCTGGATGTATTACCCCGGTGTATTACTGTGAATCCTGTGCAGCCCCACTGCAATTATCCCTGGGACAAGTTAGCAGGGGTAGGGGTTGTCTTTAAACTGGCACAACTGCTTTTACCGGAAGAAAAATTTAAAAACTATCTGGACCTGGCAGCACTGGGGACTATTGCCGATGTCGTTCCCCTCATGGAGGAGAATAGAATTATAGTAAAATACGGGATGAAGAGGATAAATAATTTGCCACGTCCGGGAATACTGGCTCTTAAAGAGGTGAGTGGCTTTGGTGATAAAGAGGTGTCCTCCTCCCAGGTGCCCTACTCCCTGGTTCCCCGATTAAATGCCGCAGGAAGAATGGGTGAAGCAGGGCTGGCTGTGGAGCTGCTATTAACTGAATCTATTTCCCGGGCTCTAGTTATTGCCAAAAAGCTGGATGAATATAACCGGGAACGACAGGAAATTGAAGGCAGTATTCTAAAGGAAGCTGTTCAGGAGATAGAAGAGAAGGAAATGCATCAGAAAAAGGTGCTGGTCCTGGCCAGGGATGGGTGGCATCCTGGGGTAACAGGTATTGTAGCTTCTCGCCTGGTGGAAGCTTACTACCGGCCTGTAGTTTTGATTTCTCTCCAGGGGGAGGAGGGAAAGGGTTCTGCCAGGGGGATAGAAGGCTTTAACCTTTTTAGTGCTCTGCATCAGTGTTCGGGAGTTTTAGCCAGGTACGGGGGACATGAACGGGCTGCCGGCTTAACCCTTTCCAGGGATAATATAGAAGAGTTTAACAGGCAAATAAATTTTGTTGCCCAAAATAAGCTCACTCCCTCTATTATGACACCCAGGCTATACCTGGAGGCAGAGCTAGACCCGGCTGATGTAACCCTGGATTTTTTAGACGAATTAAAGCTTCTTGATCCCTTTGGGTTTGGAAACCCTGTTCCTGTCTTTAAAGGAAAAGATTTAGAGATAGAATATTTTAACTTTGTAGGAAAGCAGAAAAATCATCTTAAAATAAAGTTTAAGAGCAAAGAGCACATGCTGGAAGGAATTGCCTTTAATGTGGATAATATAAAAACTTCCCTGGCATACAGAAAATTATCTGCAGCTTTTGTTTTGGAGGATAATACCTGGGGAGAACGCAGAAATCCCGTGCTTCAGCTTAAATACTTTTACTTTACCGATTGTATTCATAGTGGTAGTATAAATCTAATTGACCGCCGGGGCTTAGCCCAAAAAGAGAGTTACCTTACCTATTTAATAAAAACAGGCAAAACCCTGGCTTATATAAATACCCGTAGTCAGATAGAAAAAATATCTAAAATCTTGGGCAAGGACTCTAATTTTTTTTACTGCCACCAGGGAAGTATAGATGAAGATATTTTAGGAAACATTGAACATTTAGTGATTTTTGATTTACCTCTGGAAGCCAGTAAATTATTTCCGGTTATGAGAAAATTTACTGAAAGTAACCAGGATATTAATATTCACCTTCTTTTCGGTCTGGAAGACTTTAAAGCCAATAAGGTTTTTATGCAGGCTTTTTTACCCCAACGAAGCTCTCTTGTAAAAATATATAAGGCCATGAAAAAGATGGAAGCAAAAGGAAAGGTAAATATAGAAAAATTGTGTGATTATTTAGAAAAATGCCAGGGCTTTTCCTATACCCAGCATCTTTTTAAACGCAGCCTGGATATATTTCGGGAAATAAACGTGGTCAGGCTACTGCCGGAGGAAACGGGAACAGTAGAGCTTGTATCTTCCCGGGAAGTAAGGAGTTTGGATAACTCAAAGCTATTTATGGAGGCCAATTGCTTGAAAAAGGAGATTGAAGGTTTTCAAAAATTTCTTCTGGAGGCGGATAGGGAACTACTGGTATCATTATTAATGGATAATGAAAGAGATGTTAACTTGTTGAAAGATCGCATTGCCAAAGAGGGTGGTTAAATGAGTCTGGAACTTCTCAAAAAAAAATTTGAATCTTACAGTCCTGAAGGAAATTGGTCCGTCATTGAAGAGGCTTACCATTTTGCGGTAAAAGCTCATGCTGGACAGAAAAGGGTATCAGGAGATGTTTATATACTTCATCCCCTGGGTGTAGCACAGATCACTGCAAATCTGGAACTGGACCCTGTTACCATAGCAGCTAGCCTTCTTCATGATGTGGTGGAAGATAGTGAGGTGACCCTGAAGGAATTAAAGGAAAAATTCGGGGAAGAGATAGGTCTCCTTGTTGATGGGGTTACCAAGTTGAGTAAGCTGGAATTCAAATCAAAGGAAGAGCACCAGGCGGAGAATTTAAGGAAAATGTTTGTGGCTATGGCCAAAGATATCCGGGTCATTCTTATCAAGCTGGCTGATCGCCTACACAATATGCGAACTCTTAAACATCTTAACCCTGTAAAAAGAAAAGAAATTGCCAGGGAAACTATAGAGATTTATGCTCCCCTGGCTCACCGGCTGGGCATATACAAAATAAAATGGGAACTGGAAGACCTGGCTTTCCGTTTTATGGAGCCGGACAAGTACTATGACCTGGTGGATAAGCTTGCTAAAAAGAGAATGGAAAGAGAAGAATTTATTTCCAGGGTAATATCAAAATTACAGTTCCGCCTGGAGGAATTAAACATTGAAGCAGATATTGATGGTAGACCCAAGCATCTTTATGGCATATATGAAAAAATGAATTCTGAGCAAAAAGATATAAACGAAATTTATGATCTCACGGGTATCAGGTTACTTGTAGACTCTATTAAAGACTGTTACGGAGCGCTGGGAATTGTACACACTCTTTGGAAACCTATTCCCGGAAGGTTTAAAGATTATATAGCTATGCCCAAGCCAAACATGTATCAGTCCTTGCATACTACGGTAGTGTGTGCTAAAAATGAGCTTTTGGAGGTTCAAATCAGGACCTGGGAGATGCACCGAACCGCAGAATACGGTATTGCTGCCCACTGGCGATATAAAGAGGGAGTCAGGGGAGATGAAGAGTTTGAGGAAAAGCTATACTGGTTAAGGCAGCTCTTAGAATGGCAGCAGGACTTGAAGGATGCTCACGAATTTATGGAAAACTTAAAAATTGATTTATTTACCGATGAGGTCTTTGTGTTTACTCCCAAGGGAGATGTAATAAATCTGCCGGCAGGTTCTGTTCCCCTGGATTTTGCTTACCGCATCCATACTGATATAGGAAACCAGTGTGTAGGGGCCAAGGTAAATGGGCGGTTGGTTCCCCTGGACTATAATCTTAAGACAGGTGACATATTAGAAATTATCACTTCCAAACAGGGGACTCCCAGCAGGGACTGGCTGAAACTGGTAAAGAGTTCCCAGGCAAAAAGTAAAATAAGAAGCTGGTTTAAAAAAGAAAGAAAAGAAGAGAATATTCTAAAAGGAAAAGAAATACTGGAAAAAGAGCTTAAAAAGATAGGCCTTAGACCCAAGGAATTATTAAAGGAAAGCGTTCTAATAGAAGCGGGTAAAAAGTTTAACCTTTTGTCAGAAGAGGACGTGCTTTCGGCAGTTGGTTATGGAGGGGTAACCCCCCAGCAAATAGTTGGCAAACTTAAGGAAGAGCATAATAAAACTCATAAAGAAACAAAAGAAGTTGAAAAACCCCAGATAACTACCTGGAAAGGGGAGACCAGGGGTGAAAGGGGAGTTAGAATAGAAGGGATGGATAACCTTTTGATAAGGTTTGCCCGCTGTTGTAAGCCCCTGCCGGGGGATAAGATAGTAGGCTTTATTACCAGAGGACGGGGGGTTTCCATTCACCAAAAAAATTGTCCTAATGTTTCCCACTGCCAGGAAAGAATGCTACATGCATACTGGGAAGAGACCCCTAAAGTTTCTTACCCGGTAGAGGTGGAAGTAACTGCCATGGACCGGACAAACCTGCTACAAGAACTTGTGGCATCTATTTCTGAGAGCAAAATAAACATCATGGCTGTTAACGGGAGAACAGATAAAAACGGTATTGCTACTATACATCTAACTATTGTAGTAAGGGACCTGGAGCATTTACAGCATATAATTGCCAAGCTGAAAAAGGTTAAAGATGTTTTTACGGTAGAAAGGTTTTTCTCCAGATAGATAAAATAGAGGAGTAAACAGCTATATATAGTTTGTTAACAGGGGGTAATTTATTTTGCGTGCCATAATTCAGAGGGTAAAGCGGGGTAGAGTTACGGTAAATGACTATGAAGTAGGCTCAATTAATAAGGGTCTGGTGATACTCCTGGGAGTAGGCAAGGAGGATGATTTGTCTCATGCCAGGTATCTTGTGGAAAAAATAGCAAACCTGAGGATATTTGAAGACGAGGCAGGCAAGATGAACCTTTCTTTGCTTGACATAAAGGGGGAGGCCCTGGTAGTCTCCCAGTTTACTATATATGGAGATTGTCGCAAGGGAAGGAGGCCCGGTTTTTTCGAAGCAGCATCTCCGGATAAAGCCCAGGAGCTTTATGAAGCTTTTTGTAAACTGTTCGGGGGAAAGGGGGTAAAGGTAGAGCAGGGGCAGTTTCAGGCCATGATGGTAGTAGAAATTATAAATGATGGTCCGGTAACTTTTATGCTGGACAGCCATAAAATTTTTTAGTTTTAAAATCATTCCACCATTATAATTCGTTGACAAGGCTTAATAAATTGTTTAAAATCTATTCTAAAAGACAATACTATATAGTATATAAATACGATGATCAGGAAGAGTAGGTTGTGTTTTTTGGCAACAGGAAGGGGGTAACCTGACTGAAATTATCCCTTGCCGAAAGTAACTGAAAAACGCCTGAGAGTATCAAGCTGAAAAATTCTAAAAAAGTAAGCTATAGACGGGTCCGCCGTTAAAGGAAAAAGATAACCTTACATCAGTTTTTTCTAAGGTTAAACAGGGTGGCACCGCGGGCAGTTAATCCTCTCGCCCCTGAAAAAAGCAATGTCTTTTCAGGAGGAGGGGATTATTTTGGTTAAAAGTAAAATAACAGGAGGGATAAACATGCTGGCCAGAGCTCCACGGGGAACCAGGGATATTTTGCCCGGAGAGGTAGAAAAATGGCAGTATATTGAAAGAGTTTTTAAGAAAATATGTCAAAACTATGATTATAAAGAGATAAGAACGCCTATTTTTGAGCATACGGAGCTTTTTACCCGCAGCGTAGGGGAAGAAACAGATATTGTAGGGAAGGAAATGTATACTTTTTTGGACAAGGGGGAAAGAAGTATAACCTTGCGCCCGGAGGGTACTGCTTCTACAGTGAGGGCTTTTTTGGAGCATAAGCTTTATACACAGGCCCAACCTACTAAGTTTTTTTACCTGGGCCCCATGTTTCGTTATGACCGCCCCCAGGCAGGAAGGTACCGTCAGTTTCATCAGTTCGGGGTTGAAGCCTTTGGGGCAGAAAACCCATCCCTGGATGCAGAAGTAATAATGCTGGCCATGGTGTTTTTTCATTCGCTTCAGCTGGATGATCTGTTACTGGAGTTAAATAGTGTTGGCTGTGAAAGCTGTCGTCCTCTTTATAAAGAAGAAATACAAAAACACTTATCCAAACACAAGGATGACTTGTGTCCCGATTGTCAAAAGCGTTCCCAGACTAATCCTTTGCGAATTCTAGATTGTAAGGAGAATAAATGTAAAGATATTACCAGAGAAGTGCCAGGCATGTATGAGCACCTGTGTAGTAAATGTGACCAGCATTTTAGCGGAGTGATCCGGCATTTAAGATGTCTGGATATTGCCTATGAATTAAACCCAAGACTGGTAAGGGGCCTGGACTACTATACCAAAACAGCTTTTGAAATTGTTGACCCTTTATGGGGTTCCCAAAACTCCCTGGGTGGAGGAGGTCGCTATGATAACCTGGTAGAAGTTTGTGGCGGTAATCCTACACCGGCTATAGGTTTTGCCGTTGGCCTGGAAAGAATACTGCTGGCTTTGGAAAGCAAAAATTATGACTTGAAGGATATGGAAAAGGAGAAAATATTTGTGGCAACCCTTGGAGAAAAGGCTGGTTTAGAAGGGACAAAGCTAGTTATGAAGCTCCGGGAAAATGATTTGAGGGCAGACAAAGATTATCTGGATAGGAGCTTGAAGGCACAGATGAAGCAGGCTAATAAAACTGGATCCCGGTTTGTTATCATTCTAGGAGACGAAGAAATAGAAAAAAACAAAACTGTATTGAGGGATATGCAAACAGGGGACCAGAAAGAAGTCAGTTTACAGGAGATAGTTAAAATAGTTAAAAAGATAATTAATTAATAGACATGGGAGGTTTTATAAATTATGAAAAAAACTCACGGCTGTGGAACTATAAATGCAAATCAAATAGGAGAAAAAGTTAGTCTTAGGGGATGGGTTCAAAGGCGCAGAGATCATGGAGGAATTATTTTTATTGATTTGAGGGATCGTACCGGTCTCATTCAGGTAGTCTTCGATCAAGAGAAGAGTATGGAAATATTTCATTTGGCAGAAAGCCTGCGGAATGAGTATGTTATTGCCGTAGAAGGAGAGATATCTGCCAGGTCACAGGAAACAGTTAACCTCAAGTTAAGTACCGGGGAGGTAGAGGTATTTGTAGGTTCTTTGACCATACTTAATTCCTCCCAGACTCCTCCATTATACATAGAAGACGGTATAGATGTAGATGAAAACTTGCGGCTCAGGTATCGTTACCTGGATTTGAGAAGGCCCGAGATGCAGGAAAAGCTTTACCTGAGGCATAAAATAACTAAAAATATCAGGGATTACTTAGACCGGGAGGGTTTCTGGGAAGTGGAAACACCGGTTTTAACCAGAAGTACTCCGGAAGGGGCCAGAGATTACCTGGTGCCCGGCCGGGTAAAGCCTGGCAGCTTTTTCGCTTTGCCCCAGTCACCTCAGCTTTTTAAACAGCTTTTAATGGTAGCCGGGACGGAAAAGTATTTCCAGATAGCCAGATGTTTCAGGGATGAGGATTTAAGAGCTGATCGGCAGCCTGAGTTTACCCAGCTTGATATGGAGATGTCTTTTATTGATTCCCAGGATATTATGAGTGCCATAGAAGGGCTTATAGCTGAAATTTTCAATAAAGTACTGGGTAAAGAAGTGAAGTGTCCTTTTCCTCGTTTACCTTACAGGGAAGCCATGACCAGGTTTGGAACCGACAAACCTGATACCCGTTTTGGCCTGGAGATTAAAGATGTATCCAGGCTGGTAGCAGAATCGGAATTTAAGGTTTTTACCGGTGCACTGGCCAGGGGAGGCGTGGTAAGGGGAATCAATGCTAAAGGGGCTTCCTTTAGCCGTAAAGAAGTAGATGATCTCACAGATTTATCAATAAAAATGGGAGCTAAAGGGCTGGCCTGGTTTATGGTAGGTCCTGAAGGATTGAAATCACCTATAAACAAGTTTTTTAAAGCAGAGCAATTGACAGAGTTAAGCAAAATTATGGATGCCCGAGAGGGAGATCTGCTGGTATTTGTAGCTGATAACCAGGGAGTAGCAGAGGAAGTTTTAGGCAGGCTCAGAATTCACCTGGGAGAAAAGTTAAATATAATTACCCGGGAAGACAACTTTTTATGGGTCACTGACTTTCCTTTACTATCTTTTGATGAAGGGGAAAAGAGGTATGTGTCCAACCACCATCCTTTTACTTCTCCGGTGGAGGAAGACACAGGTTTACTGGAAGAAAATCCTTTGTCAGTCAGGGCTCAGGCTTATGACCTGGTATTAAATGGCGTAGAAATAGGTGGGGGAAGTATTCGTATTCATCAACGGGAGCTTCAGGAAAGACTGTTAAAACTACTGGGCTTTACCCGGGAGGAATCTTATGAAAAGTTTGGATTCTTATTACGGGCTTTTGAATACGGAACACCGCCCCACGGTGGGATTGCCCTGGGGTTGGACCGCCTTATAATGTTAATGTTGAAAGCTGGTTCTATAAGGGAGGTAATACCCTTTCCCAAAACTGCAAGTGCCAGTTGCCTGCTGACAGATGCACCCGCACCTGTTAATATACAACAGCTAGATGAGCTATGCCTTAGTTTAGAGTTGCCTGAAAAGGAAGGCGAAGAACAGGAGGAAGATAATTAATATTTATGTGAGCCATGGATGGTGAATGTCCAGTGGGAAGCCTGCGGGAAAGCCCGGAGCTGAGCCGCCGCAATTACCAGTGAGGAGCTATTATTATTAATTCCAATTTCTCTTGCCAATTAACAGTTAATGTGTTATTATAAGTGCATACAATAGAGTAAACACGCTGCAGAATATAATCAAAATGTTAAAAATATTCAAATATCCCTGCTGTGTGCGTGTGTTCCCGATAAGTTTTGAGCTAACAGCAATTAAAAGGGAGCCTGGTCTCTATATATGGCGTATAGGCCTTCTAAGGAAGGACATATAAAGTATATAGGAGGGCACCCACCTGTGGAAGGGACAGTTCAAAACATCGGAGCACGGCATGGCGGGGTTTGTTTTTGTTTTTTTGTACTATTCTTTCATAATGCCTCTCCTGGCAGACTATAGGGTAAGCAGTAAGTATAATCACTATAGCAATCATGGGCCGTGGCTAGTTGAATAAGATGTATTCATATGGAGGTATTTATTGATGTTTTGGGATAAGAGGGGCAGGGAAATGACTCAGGAAACCATTGAGCTGGCCTTAAGTAAAGGAAAAGAGCTTAAAATTGATTCTTTCGTTGTAGCTTCTAGTACTGGCTACACTGCTGGAATGCTGACTGGGAAAGGATTAAATGTTGTATGTGTTCGTTCTCATGCTGGCTTTAAGGAAGAGGGAAAACAGATTATGGAGGATAAAGATGCCATTGAACTGGAATCCAGGGGCGTGAAAATTCTTACTGCTACCCATTTAATGGGGGGCATTGAGCGGGGAATTGAAAATAATTTTGGCGGCTCCACTTATTCCAGTATAGTAGCCAGTACATTTAAAATGTTTGGTCAGGGGACTAAAGTGGCTGTAGAAATAGCAGTTATGGCTTTAGATGCCGGCCTGATTCCTTTTGGAAGGGAAATAATTTCCATAGGGGGTTCTGGAAGGGGTGCAGATACAGCCCTGGTTATTCAGCCCTCCCATGCCAAAAATTTTTTCCAGGGGGCCATAAAAGAAATAATTTGTAAGCCCCGGGATTTCTAAAAAACAGTAAAAAATCATAAAATCAGTGTAATATAAGCTTTTCTTCCCAGCCAAAGTTTTAACTAATTGAAAAGCTTATTTTTTTTGCAATTCTTTATTTTTTTCCCAAAAGAAAGCAGGACTTTTCATCTATTAAGAGAATAATAAATGAATGAGAGTGGTGCAAAGTGGTACAAAGTGGTGTAATTTATATAATTGGTGGTAGTGAAAAATGTTTATGGGAGAATACCAGCATTCTATAGATGGAAAAGGCAGAGTCATAATACCGGCCAGGTTCAGGGAAGGGCTGGGGGAAACCTTTATTGTGACCCGGGGCCTTGATAGTTGCCTTTTTGTCTATCCTCAAACAGAATGGGAAAAGTTAGAAAAAAAGTTAAAAGCTTTGCCCTTCACTAAAGCTGATGCCCGGGCTTTTACCCGATTTTTCTTTTCTGGAGCAGTTGAGGGTGAGGCAGATAAGCAGGGGCGGGTTTTAATACCCCAAAATTTACGAAATCATGCAAAACTGGATAAAGAAGCTGTTGTAATAGGTGTATCTAATCGTGTTGAGATTTGGAGCCGTGAAGTTTGGGAAAAGTATAGTGAAGAAGCAAATCTATCTTTTGAAGAAATCTCAGAAAAGATTGTAGATTTTGACCTGGATTTGGAGGTATAAGATTGCATGCTCCCGTACTATTAGAAGAGGTCCTTGACTATTTAAACTGCGATTCCGGCAAAATTATTATAGACTGCACGGTAGGTCTGGGTGGCCATGCAGCAAAAATACTGGAAGCTATACAACCCCATGGATTTTTATGGGGCATAGATCAAGATGAGAGAGCACTGGAAAAAGCTGCTGAGAGATTATGTAAATATAAAAACTTTAAATTAATTAAAGGTAACTTTGGTGATATGAAATATTTATCCCAGGAACACGGAATAAACAATGTAGATGGCGTTTTATTTGACCTGGGGGTTTCCTCAATGCAACTGGAGGAGGAAGATAGGGGGTTTTCCTATCAAAAAGATGCTCCTTTGGATATGCGCATGGATAAAAGTTTAAAAACTACTGCGGGCAGTCTGGTTAACCGGCTAACAGAGGAGGAGTTGACCAGAATAATTACAGTTTATGGTGAAGAAAACTGGGCAAACAGGATAGCCAGGTTTATCGTAAGGGAAAGGTTGAAAAAAAAGATTACTACAACAGGGGAACTGGTGGATATTATTAAGGCTGCTATTCCGGCCAGGGCCAGGAGAAAAGGAGGCCATCCAGCCAGGAGGACATTTCAGGCTTTAAGGATAGCTGTAAATAGAGAACTGGAAAGCCTGGAATCAGGCCTTGAGGCATCTTTGAGTATATTGAGAGCTGGGGGAAGGCTATGCATAGTTTCATTTCACTCATTAGAGGATAGAATCGTAAAAAAATTTTTAAGAACTAATGCCAGTAGTTGTCTTTGCCCCCCGGGGCTACCCGTTTGTGCCTGTGGCTACAAGCCCAGGGTTAAAATAATTACCAGGAAACCAGTGGTCCCTCTCCAGAAAGAAGTCAAGTCTAACCCCCGGGCCCGGAGTTCCAAATTAAGGGTAGGGGAAAAGATTAATTAATGTTCTAAAAAAAAGGGCAGGTGAATATTTTTGTTAGTAGCCAGACAAAAAAAATTAGAGAACTACAGGAGCTATGAAAGGAACTATGAAAGGCACAACAAAAAAAATGTAAACAGATTTAAATTAAAGAAAGACAGGTTAGTAAAAATATTTGGTTGTATTTTTGTACTAATTCATGCAGCAGTAGCAATTCTCCTGGTAAATCACTATAATCAAATCACACAATTAAACAAGGAAATTATATATTATGAACAGAAATTGGGAGAGCTCCATGTAAAGCAGGATCATTTAAAAATTGAGATAGCTAATTTAAAAACTCTGGAAAGAATAGAAGGCATTGCCATCAATGAACTGGGCATGTATTATCCCAATGAAGATAAAAGACCTGAATTAGTGGCTACAAACTAATAATCTTCTTATGTTGTGGGGAGGTTAGAAACTTGGAAAAGGGAGCCATATCAACGTTAACTCTTAAAAAAAGGCTAATTCTCCTTTTCATTTTATTTACCTTTTGTATAGTTGGCCTTATTGGCCGTTTGGCGTGGATACAACTTGTTAAAGCGGAAGAGCTCCAGGATGAAGCTTATGAGCAATGGAACCGTAGCATTCCAGTTACAGCCCTCAGGGGCACCATATTTGACCGCAACAAAAAAGTTCTGGCCGGCAGTGCTACAGCTGAAACCATAGTAGCTATTCCCAAGCAGATAGAAGACCCTGAAGAAACTGCCATAGTTTTGTCACCAATTCTGGAAATGACAGAAGAAAGATTAACAGAAATTTTTAGCCAGGACAGATCTCTAGTTTATGTGAAAAGAAAAGTTGAAGATGAAGTTTCACATAAAATAAGGGAACTGGAGCTTTCAGGAATTGATTTTGCCAAAGAAAGCAAGCGCTTTTACCCCAGTGGAAATCTGGCATCTCACATTCTGGGTTTTGCAGGGATAGATGAGGGACTGGCAGGAATAGAATTTTACCATGAAGACACGTTAAAGGGGCGGGATGGTCGAATTATTTATCAATCAGATGCTCGGGGGTTTCAAATGCCCCAGGGTGTGCAGCAGTACATACCTTCAGAACCGGGTTATGATATAGTTTTGACAGTAGATGAGACTATACAGTTTATTGTAGAACGGGAACTGAGCAATGCCAAGCTGAAATATGATGCAAAAAGTGTCATGGCGATAGCGGTAAACCCCCAGACGGGAGAGATCTTGTCTCTGGCTAAAAAGCCTGATTATGATCCCAACAGGTATATGGATTACCCGCCAGAGTCCTGGCAAATTACTCCTATCTTTGCTACCTTTGAGCCTGGCTCCACCTTTAAGCTAGTAACCCTGGCTGCAGCTATTGAAGAAAACATTTACCGTATGGAGGAAAGCTTTCACTGCCCGGGCCATGCAACAGTAGCCGGTCAGAAAATCAGGTGCTGGACGTCTCATAAAGGGGGGCATGGGAGTATAGATTTTCTTGAGGTGGTTCAAGGGTCTTGTAACCCGGGCTTTATTGCTCTGGGTCAGAGATTAGAAGAAGAAAAGTTATTTAAATACATTCATGCCTTTGGTTTCGGGACCAGAACTGGCATAGATTTACCGGGAGAAGGTTTAGGTATTTTATTCAGTCCTGAGCAGGTTGGCCCTGTAGAACTGGCTACAACATCTTTTGGGCAGGGGGTATCTGCAACTCCCATTCAACAGGTAATGGCTGTAGCAGCCATGGCAAATGGTGGGAAAATATTGGAGCCTTATATAGTAAAGGAGTTTTTAGATGCAGACGGTAATGTTGTAGAAAGAAATGAGCCCCAGGTTGTCCGGGAGGCTTTATCCCCTGATACATCAGAGCAGGTTTCCTGGATTATGGAAAAAGTAGTTTCCCAGGGCAGTGGCCTTAATGCTTATATTGAAGGCTATAAAATAGCTGGTAAAACAGGTACGGCTCAAAAAGTTGAGGAGGGAGGCTATGCTGAAGGTAAAAACATCATGTCTTTTATAGGTTTTGCTCCTGCAATTGACCCTGAGATACTTCTTTTTGTAGCTGTAGATGAGCCCAAAAGGGGCCCCATGTGGGCATCACAAATAGCTGCACCGGTTTTCAGGGACATAATGGTAGATATTTTAAACTACCTTGATGTTCCCAGAAAAATAGTGGAGGAAGAAGCCCGTACTGTTCAGGTGCCTGATTTGACAGATAACACTATTGATGATGCCAGTGCCCGGGTAGAAACAAAAGGGCTAATTTTAAAAGTGACTGGTGGAGGAGATATTATTACCAGGCAAACTCCCAAGCCTGGAGCAGTAGTTCCTCTTCAGACAAATATACTTGTATATACTGGTGAGGAAAGCGTGGATGCCTCTGCTGAATTGAAATTGCCTGATTTAAGAGGTAAAACACTAAGGGAGGTAAGTGAGTTATTAAACTGGATGGGGCTGCGCCTCAATTCTTATGGTTCGGGAGTTGCTACAGACCAGAATCCACCCCCTGGTACCAGGGTAGATACAGGGTCTGTAGTAAATGTGGAGTTTAATTCTCCTGCAGATAATTAATAGTAATAAAATATCTAAGGGTGGGGTTATTTATTTGCCTGTCCCTATTATTTTGTTTTATATTATAGTTTAACCTGTTTTTTTTATTCATTAAATTATAAAATATACAATAATGTTAATAATAAGTTTTGCTGAAAGCTATTACCCCCGGAGCGGGATCTGTTCTTATAGTTCAGTCAAATTAGAGAGGGGCTTGCTATTGAATAGTTTGAACAATATCTTGGATTCTTTATTGATTAAAAAAATTGAAGGCTTTGATAATTTTGATGTTAAGGGTATCACCTATAATTCCCGGAATGTGAAACCAGGATATATATTTGCCTGTCTTCCGGGGACCAGAGTTCATGGTTCTGAGTTTATATCCCAGGCTGTAGACAGGGGAGCTGGAGCTATTCTTACGGATAGATGGGATACAGAAGAGGTAGAGGGAGTTGTAAAAGTTGTAGTTCCCGAAGTAAGGGAGGCCCTGGCTGTTATTGCTTCAAAATATTATGGGTTTCCTTCAAACAAATTAAGGCTAATAGGCATAACGGGTACTAACGGAAAAACTACTACCGCCCACCTGATAGATGCTTTGTTAGAAGGATCTGGCAAAAAAACTGGGCTTGTGGGTACAGTAACATATAAATTGGGGGAAAAAACATTACCAGTATTAGCTACAACCCCTGAATCTCCTGACCTTCAAAATATCTTTTCATACCTGGTTGCTGAAAACGTGAGTCATGTTTCTATGGAGGTTTCTTCCCATGCCCTGGATTTAAAAAGAGTGTCTGGCTGTGATTTTGATATTGGTGTGCTAACCAATATATCTGATGACCACCTGGATTTTCATCATACTTTTGACCGTTATTTACAGGCCAAGGGGAAACTTTTTTCCTGGCTAGGGACTTTACCGGAAAAAGGAGGGCGCCCAAAGGCAGCTGTAATTAACAGGGATGATTCCAATTTTAAATATATATATAATCAGGCGGGAGTACAAAAGGTAACTTACGGAATTAAATATAAAGCTGATGTAAGGGCAAAAAATATTGACATAAAGGATACCGGGGTTTCTTTTTATGTGGAAAGTCCCTGGGGAGAAGGTGATATAAATTTAAAATTAACCGGCCTTTTCAGTGTATATAATGCTCTTGCAGCCTTAACTGTAGCTTTTATAGAAGGTTTAAGATGGGAAGTATCTAAAAAAATACTTGAAAATATCTCCGGAATCCCCGGGCGTTTTGAAAAAATTGAAATAGGACAGGATTTTACGGTAATTGTGGATTATGCCCACACCCCGGATGGCCTGGATAATGTTCTGCAGACAATTAAAGAGTTTGCTTCCGGAAGGATTATCACTGTTTTTGGCTGTGGAGGTGACCGGGACAGGGCCAAGAGGGCTCCCATGGGAAAAGTAGCGGGAAAATTCAGCGATTACTGTTTTTTGACTACAGACAATCCCCGCACAGAGAGCCCGGAAAAGATTTTTCAGGATGTAGAGCCAGGTCTTTTGATAAATAAAAAAGCAGAAGAATTTGAAATATGCCGGGACAGGCGGGAAGCTATTTCTAGAGCTATTCATATGGCTGAGGCTGGTGATATTGTGCTTATAGCTGGAAAAGGCCATGAAAATTACCAGATTTTTAAGGATCGCACTATGACCTTTGACGACCGGGAAGTGGCCAGAAAAATACTTGAAGGGAAGCTGCAAAGAGAGAGATGATTTCAAAGGGGAACAGCTATGCTAGATATTAGTTATGAAGAGATATTAAAAGTTACCGGGGGAGAAATGCTCCAGGGGAACATAAGGGCATTGATAAAGGGTTTTTCCATTGACACGAGAACTCTTAAACCGGGAGATTGTTTTGTAGCCCTGGAAGGGGAGCATACTGATGGTCATAAATATATACTGGATGCTATGGAAAAAGGAGCTTCCGGGGCTATTATATCTTACATAAATGAAGGAGAGAGCTATCCGGCCAACAGAACATTGATAAGGGTAAAAGAGCCCCTTGAGGCCTTACAAAAAATATCAAGTTATTACCGGAACAAGTTTTCCTTAAAAGTTATAGGTGTAACCGGAAGCTCAGGCAAGACTACTACAAAAGATTTTATTGCCAGCGTCCTGGGTTATAGTTTTAAAACCCTTAAAACAGAGGGCAACTTAAACAATCACCTGGGGTTGCCCCTGATACTTTTGCGATTAAAAAAAGAGCATCAGGCAGTTGTACTGGAGATGGGCATGAGAAACAGGGGAGAAATAAGTCTGCTAACCAGGTTGTCCCGGCCAGAAGTTGGTGTTATAACTAATATTGGGGAGGCCCATTTGGAACTGCTGGGTTCAAAAGATGAAATAGCAAAGGCCAAGGGAGAACTCTTAGAAGAAATGAATTCGGGTAACACAGCTATTCTCAATGGTGACAATTACTGGCTTCGCCGCATAGCAGAGGAGTTTAAAGGCAAAGGCAAAGCTATTCTATATGGTTTACAAGGGGAAGTTGATATAAAAGCATATGGTCTGACACCAAAAAATAAGGGAACGGACTTTAAAGTAAATATCAGGGGACAGGAAGAGGATTTTTTCATTCCCCTTCCCGGGGAACATAATGTATATAATGCCTTGGCTGCCGTGACCTGTGCCCTGTATTTTGGAGTGCCTCTGCAGGAGATTAAAATGGGTTTGGCTAACCCTGATTTAACAGGTATGCGCATGGAAATAATAGATGCTTCCCGGGGGGTAACTATTATGAATGATGCCTATAATGCCAACCTGTCTTCTACAAAGGCTTCTTTAAAGACCCTGGCCCTTATTGGAAAGGGCTCTCGTTTAATAGCGGTACTGGGGGACATGCTGGAGCTAGGCTCTATTAAGGAAGAGGCTCATAAAGAAGTTGGCCAGTTTGCAGCATCTATAGGAGTTGATACTATCCTGGGAGTTGGAGATTTGATGCTTATTACAGTAACAGAGGCCAGGGAAAGGGGAGTATCTAACTCCTGGCATTTCACAGATCATGTGAAATTGAAGAAAAAATTATCAGAAATTACTCAACCTGGAGATTATATTCTGGTGAAAGGATCCCGGGGGATGAAAATGGAAAAAATAGTTGAGTTTTTAAAATAACTTACCAGGGAGATAATTTATGAGGATCGAGTATTATTATACAATGGCTATAGCTTTTTTAATAAGCGTAATAACAGGACCTGTAATTATTTATGGTCTTCGAAGGCTTAAATTCGGCCAACATGTAAGGGAAGACGGTCCCCTCAGCCACTTAAAGAAAACAGGGACTCCTACTATGGGAGGAGTAATCTTTCTTTTTTCACTGCTGGTAACATCTCTGTTTATGGTTCCTAAAACTTTAAATTTTTATCTCCTGGCCTTGATTATTATTGGTAATGGAGTTATTGGCATGGTAGATGATATGTCCAAGTATCTTTACAGGCGCTCTCTGGGGTTAAAGGCACGGAATAAGCTTTTGGGTCAGGCACTTCTGGTGTTGCTTCTGACAAGTATCTTGTATATAAATGGACACAGTACGGTTGTATATATTCCTTTTGGGCCTTCCATAGACATGGGATTATTTTATCCCCTTTTTATGTTGCTTATTATAGTTGGTTCGTCTAACGCTGTGAATCTTACAGATGGTTTAGATGGATTAGCAACCGGAACTGCCATTATAAGCTTTCTAGCCTATATGTTTATTGCTTCTAGCCTGGGTTTTATGGATATCGCTTTTTTTTGTGCAGCCCTGGTAGGTGCATGCTTTGGGTTTTTGATATATAATTTTCACCCTGCAAAAATATTTATGGGAGATGCAGGTTCTCTTTCTCTGGGGGCGGCTTTGGGAACGGTAGCAATATTAACTAAAACAGAATTTGTTTTGGTTATAATTGGTGGAATATTTGTTGCCGAAACCTTATCGGTCATAATTCAAGTGATTGCTTACAAGCTTACCGGGAAAAGAGTTTTCAAAATGAGCCCCCTGCATCATCATTTTGAGTTGAGCGGTTGGAGTGAGTGGAAAGTTGTAAATATTTTTTGGGCAACTGCTTTTATTCTTGCCCTTGTTGGCATAGCTTCTGTTTAACGGGGAGGGCTTTCAGGTATGGAGCTTAAAGGAAAAACAGTAGTAGTTCTTGGAATGGGCCTCAGTGGTGTTTCAGCAGCATCACTGCTGACTCAAAAAGGAGCCAGCGTTATAATCAATGATTATAAATGTCGTGAAGAGCTAAAACATTCTATAGGGGCTTTACAGCCTTTAAAAAATATAAAGATTGTTACCGGTGGGCATCCCCAGGGCCTGGTAAACACTGAC
The DNA here is from genome assembly GCA_964474145.1 of uncultured Syntrophomonadaceae bacterium. Lineage (GTDB taxonomy): Bacteria > Bacillota > Dethiobacteria > SKNC01 > SKNC01 > PWHX01. The sequence goes on along the minus strand of CAYYWR010000001.1, from coordinate 3,730 downwards.
ACAAGCCTGGTTGTAAAAAACCCTGGAGTTCCCATGGATATCAAGCCTCTTAAAAGAGCTAAAGCCCTGGGGATTAAAGTGATAACGGAAATAGAATTAGCCTATCATTTTATAGAAGGCCCTATAGTGGGCATTACCGGGACTAATGGAAAAACAACTACCACAGCTTTAACAGGTGAAATATTTAAAAAAGCTGGATTAAATGTAAGGGTAGCAGGAAATATAGGTGTTCCATTAAGCGATATTGCCCTGGAAGCTCCCCCTGACTCCTTTATAGTTGCAGAGCTGAGCAGTTTTCAGCTTGAAGGAATAGAAGAATTCAGGCCTCATGTAGGGGCAATTTTAAATATATCAGAAGATCATATGGACCGTCATTACAGTTTGCAAAATTACCTGGAAGCTAAAAAACAAATTTTTAAGAATCAGCGGTGGGAAGATTTTACTGTACTTAATGCCGATGATGGATACTTAGCTAATTTAACAGAAGAAACAAAAGCTAAAACTATATTATTTAGCTTGAACAATATATTAAAAAGAGGAATTTACCTGGAAAATGAACATATTGTTATAGGAGAAGAAAATAAAACAGTTAAAGTGTGCCGCGTTGATGAAGTTTTGCTCCCGGGAAGACACAACCTGGAAAATGTTCTGGCGGCAGTAGCTATATCTTTTGCCGCAGGCATTAAGATAGAAATAATAGCTCAAGCTTTACGCTCTTTTAAGGGGGTAGCCCACCGCTTGGAAAGTGTGGGAAAATATCAGGGAATTACTTTTATAAATGATTCCAAAGGAACAAACACTGGGGCTACTATTAAGGCCCTGGAAGCTTTTCCCCAGAAAGTTATATTAATTGCTGGGGGGAAGGATAAGGGCTCTAACTTTGAAGAGTTAACCAGTTACATACAGGGGAGCGTAAAACACCTTTTGCTGTTGGGAGAAACAAGGGAAGTGATTGCTCGGGCTGTTAAAAAAGCTGGATTTAATAGATTCACTCTGGTTGATGACATTAAGGAGGCAGTAAGCAAGGCCTATCAGTTAGGTACAGAAGGTGATCTGGTTTTATTATCACCGGCTTGTGCTAGTTGGGATATGTTTAGCAGTTATGAGGAAAGGGGTAACGAGTTTAAAAAGCTGGTTAGAGTTTTGGGGAGGGATGTTGGTGAGAAAAAGAAAGGGTAAACCTCCTGACTTTATCATTTTTTTTACTGCCATTGTTTTGCTGGGAATTGGCATCGTGATGGTTTTCAGTTCCAGTTTTTATACTGCTACGGAACTGCGGGAAGACAGCTATTATTTTTTAAAGAGGCAGGTTTTTTGGGCTTTTTTAGGTTTATCAGGCATGTTATTTTTAGCCAATTATGACTATTGGAAAATTAAGAAATATATCAAGTTTTTGCTCTTGATTAACTTTATATTATTAGCTCTGGTGTATGTTCCCGGTATAGGCATTGAGATAAACGCTGCCCGAAGGTGGATAGGCTTTGGTGGAATGACCATACAGCCTTCAGAATTCACCAAGATAGTTTTGATATTATTTTCAGCTGCCTTTTTATCAAAGAAAAAAGTAGAAATCAATAATTTTTGGCTGGGAGCAATGCCTCCTCTGGCCATAATGGGAGTATGTTTTTTACTAATTCTAAAACAGCCGGACTTAGGTACCGCTGTAGCTATTGCAGGGACAGTATTTATTATTCTCTTTACAGCGGGGATGAAGTGGAAACATATTATTCCTCTGGGTTTAACAGGTATATTTTCTCTTATTTATTTAATGATGTCGGAAGATTACAGGAGAAGGAGATTTTTTTCCTTTCTGGATCCCTGGGAAGATAGAATGGATACTGGTTACCATATCATACAGTCTCTTTATGCCCTGGGTCCCGGGAGGCTTTTTGGGGTGGGCCTGGGAAGAAGCAGGCAGAAGTTTTTTTACCTTCCAGAACCCCACAGCGATTTTATTTTTGCTCTCATAGGAGAAGAGTTAGGCTTTATAGGTGCCATTACGGTGATTCTTTTATTTTTTCTGCTTGTCTGGAGGGGCTTCAAGCTGGCCTTGATGGCTCCAGATGCCTTTGGAAGCTTGCTGGCGGTAGGTATAGTTTCCATGATAGCTTTACAGGTTATCATAAACGTAGGGGTAGTAACAGGCTCTATTCCGGTAACAGGAATTAACTTACCCTTTATTAGTGCAGGAGGGAGTTCTCTTTTCTTCACCCTCAGCTCAATAGGAATATTATTAAATATTTCAAAATATGTCCAGTATTGAGTAACTGCATATATTTTTCCTTTAGACAGAGCTATATTATTGTGTTAATATAAATAGTAGTTCTTTAGTTTTTTAAAGCAGGTAATTTAACCTTATACTCAGGATGTTAAGTGTGAAGTGTTACAGAATGGCGAGCTGGATAATGTTCACACTTCTCCTGCTCGGGGATATATTTTCAAGCCAGGAAGGGATGAAAAATTTTAATGAGAGTTATACTGGCGGGCGGGGGAACAGGAGGGCATATTTATCCTGCTCTGGCCGTGGCTCGCTACATAAAATCTAAAGAGCCCGGGGCTGAAATATTGTTCGTAGGAACTAAAAAGGGCCTGGAAAGCAGTATAGTTCCCTCAGCGGGGTTTCAACTGGAAACTATTACGGTAAGGGGATTGCCGCGAAAGGTATCTCCCCAGCTTATAAAAACTTTTACTGATTTAGCCAGGGGAGGAATTGAAACCAGGAAGATTTTAAGAGAATTTAAGCCCCAGGTGGTTTTAGGTACCGGAGGCTATGTTTGTGGCCCGGTAGTATACTGTTCTTCTCTTCTGGGAATACCGGGATTAATTCATGAACAAAATGTGATTCCTGGTATAACCAATAAAATTTTATCTGGATTTGCAAAAAAAATATGTGTGTCCTTTGAAGCTTCAAAAAAGCATTTCCGGAATTCAGATAAAGTTGTTGTGACAGGAAATCCCAGGGCTTCTGAAGTAGCAGGGGTCAGAAGAGAAGAAGGAATTAAGGCTTTAATGTTGAATCCTAATAAGAAAAGTATTTTAATTGTAGGTGGCAGTCGAGGAGCAGAAAAGATTAATGATTGCATTATGGAAATTATGCCTTATCTAATAGAGTGTAAATGGGCTCAATTTGTTTATATTACCGGACAAAGGTATTATGACAATATAATTGGTTCAGCTAAGAACAGAGATATTATTAAAGCTGATAATATTTTTCTGAAACCTTATTTAGAGGAAATGTCGGGCCGGGGCTACAACTTTGTCGGAAATAACAGCTCGGGGGCTTCCTTCAATTTTAATTCCATCACCAAATGTAACTAATAATCATCAGGTGTTAAATGCCCGGGTGCTTTCTGATGCAGGGGCAGCAGAGCTTATATTAGAAGATAACCTTACAGGCAAAATACTGGCAGAAGAGATATTTGCCCTTATCAGTGACGATAAAAAGCTTGAGGAGATGTCCCTTGGGAGTAAGGGCTTAAGCCGGCCTGATTCAACAGAGGTGATTTTTAATCTTATGAAAAATTTAACTGGTGATTGAAATCACAGATCTTCTAATAAGCTATTTCCCCGGGGAAAGATAATTAACAAGGACAAGCAACTTAAAGCACACATTTAAGTTAAATGCATAAAATGAATTATATTTAACACTATAGTGAAAAAAGAAATGAGCGGTTTCACTGAGACGGCTCGGTTGTACCCAGGGAGCCGAAGGGAATACGATGGAAATCTA